>NZ_VIGS01000001.1:0-137025 GCF_006704135.1 Micrococcus sp. R8502A1 | reverse complement strand
CCATACGACTATGGCATACGAGTTTTAGCTTTGTATCGTGGTCTCAGATATGTGTATTATTGTTCGAGCCAGACATGTATATTTATTTCGATTCATGGTTTTTTTTTTTTTGTGGACGCGACATGGACACCATCTCAACACAGGGCGACGCGCGCCGGCCCCGCGATGCCCGCCCGGGCGTCGACGGGTCAGGCGGAGAGGTCCACCTCGGCCGCACGGGCGGCGCCGATGGCCGCGGCCAGCGTGGCCGCGGTGTCTCCGGACAGCGCCCCGTCCAGGGTCAGCACGGCCAGGGCGGCGCCCTCGTCGTCGCGCGAGACGTCCATGCCGGCGATGTTCACGCCCTGCACCCCGAGGGCCTGGCCCAGGACGCCGATCACGCCCGGGCGGTCCTGGTAGGCGAACACGAGCAGGTGGTCGGCCAGCGGCACCTCGAGCTCGTGCCGGTCCACACCGACGAGCTTCTGCACCTGGCGCGGGCCGGTGAGCGTTCCGGTGACGGCGGTCTGGGTGCCCTGCGCGGTCGCGGCGCGCACCGTGACGGTGTTGCGGTAGGACTCGGACACCGCGGTGGTGGTGAGGCGGCACTCGACGCCGCGCTGCTCGGCCAGCACGGGGGCGTTCACGTAGGAGACCTGGTCCGAGACGATGTCCGTGAACACGCCCTTCAGGGCGGCCAGGCGCATCGCGGAGACGTCGTGCTCGGCGATCTCACCGGCGATCTCCACCTCGACGGCCGTGATGGACTGCTCGCCCACCAGCGCGGTGAGCACGCGGCCCAGCTTCTCGGCCAGCGGCAGACCGGGGCGCACGTCCTCGTGGATCGCGCCGCCGGCCACGTTCACGGCGTCCGGCACGAGCTCGCCGGAGAGGGCCAGGCGCACGGAGCCGGCGACGGCGACGCCCGCCTTCTCCTGGGCCTCGGCGGTCGAGGCGCCCAGGTGGGGGGTGACGACGGCGGAGTCGTGCGCGAAGAACGCCAGGTCCGTGGCCGGCTCGGAGCTGAAGACGTCGATGCCGGCGCCCCCGATGGTCCCGGCCTCGAGCGCGCGGGCGAGGGCGTCCTCGTCCACGAGGCCGCCGCGGGCCACGTTCACGATGATCGCGGTGTCCTTCATGCGGGCGAACTGCTCATCGCCGATCATGCCGACCGTCTCGGGGGTCTTGGGCATGTGGATCGTCACCACGTCGGCGCGCTCGAGCAGCTCGTCCAGCTCGACGAGGCTCGCGCCGAGCTGCTGCGCGCGGGCGGTGGTCACGTAGGGGTCGTAGGCGAGGATCTCCATGCCGAACGCCTTCATGCGCTCGGCCACGAGCGCGCCGATGCGGCCCAGGCCGATCACGCCCAGCCGCTTGCCGTAGAGCTCGACGCCCGTGTACTTCGAACGCTTCCACTCCCCCGCCTTCAGCGAGCCGTGGGCGGCCGCGATGTTGCGGGCGGCGGCCAGGATGTGGCCGCAGGTGAGCTCGGCGGCGGAGATGATGTTCGACGTCGGCGCGTTGACGACCATGACGCCGGCCTCGGTGGCGGCGGGCACGTCCACGTTGTCCAGCCCGACGCCGGCGCGCGCGATGACCTTCAGCTGCGGCGCGGCGGCGATCGCCTCGGCGTCCATCTGGGTGGCCGAGCGGATCAGCACCGCGTCGACGTCGCGCAGGTCCTCGAGGAGTCGGGCGCGGTCGGCACCGTCCGTGCGGCGGATCTCGAAGTCGGGGCCGAGGGCCTCGACGGTGGCGGGCGAGAGTTCCTCGGCGATCAGGACGACGGGCTGGGCTGCGCTCACGGGTGCTCCTGGAGGTGTGGTGCGGTGGGATGGGAGGCGGGCCGGCCCGCGCTCCGGTTCGAGCCTAGACGCGTGACCGGACCGTGGCCGGAATGCGACGCCGGCCCCGGAGCGCGATGCCCGGGGCCGGTGTCGGGGGCTCGGGCGGCTCAGCGGGCCGCAGTGCCCTCGGTGTAGTCGTCGTCCGCGTCCTTGAGCCAGGAGAACATCTGGCGCAGCTCGCGGCCGGTCTTCTCGATCGGGTGGGCCTCGCCCTGGGCGCGGAGCTCCTTGAACTCGGGCGCACCGGCCTTCTGGTCGTCCATGAAGCGCTGCGCGAAGGCGCCGGACTGGATGTCGGCGAGGACCGCCTTCATGTTCTCCTTCACGTCGGGGGTGATGACGCGGGGGCCGGAGACGTAGTCGCCGTACTCCGCGGTGTCGGAGATGGACCAGCGCTGCTTGGCGATGCCGCCCTCGACCATGAGGTCGACGATGAGCTTCAGCTCGTGCAGCACCTCGAAGTAGGCGATCTCGGGCTGGTAGCCGGCCTCGGTGAGGGTCTCGAAGCCGTACTGCACGAGCTGGGAGGCGCCGCCGCAGAGCACGGCCTGCTCGCCGAACAGGTCGGTCTCGGTCTCCTCGGTGAAGGTCGTCTCGATGACGCCGGCGCGGGTGCCGCCCACGGCCTTGGCGTAGGACAGGGCGAGGGCGTGGGCCTGGCCGGAGGCGTCCTTCTCGACGGCGATCAGCGCGGGCACGCCGCGGCCGGCCTCGAACTCGCGGCGCACCACGTGGCCCGGGCCCTTGGGGGCGACCAGGGCGACGTCGACGCCCTCGGGGGCCTGGATGTAGCCGAAGCGCACGTTGAAGCCGTGCGCGAAGAAGAGGGCGTCACCCTCCTGCAGGTTGCCGGCGATGTGCTGGTCGTACACGTCGGCCTGGACCTGGTCCGGGGTGAGGATCATGATCAGGTCGGCCTCGGCGGCGGCGGTGGCGACGTCGACGACGCGCAGGCCCTCGGCCTCGGCCTTGGCGCGGGACTTGGAGCCCTCGGCGAGGCCGATGCGCACGTCCACGCCGGAGTCGCGCAGCGACAGGGCGTGGGCGTGGCCCTGGGAGCCGTAGCCGATGACGGCCACGGTGCGGCCCTGGATGATCGACAGGTCGGCGTCGTCGTCGTAGAACTTCTTCACGGTCATGCTGTTCTCCTCACGGGATGGGTGGATCGGGACGGTCAGCGGGCCAGGGCGCGGTCGGTCATGGACCGCGGCCCCCGGGCGAGGGCGAGGGTGCCCGAGCGGACGAGCTCGCGCACGCCGTAGGGCTCCATCATCTCGAGGAAGGCCTCGAGCTTGTCACGGGTGCCGGTGGCCTCGAGGGTCAGGGACTCCGGGGCCACGTCGACGACGTGGGCGCGGAACAGGTCGGCCGCCTGGACGACCTGGCCGCGGGTGGCCGCATCGGCGCGCACCTTCACGAGCAGGTGGTCGCGCTGAACGGAGGAGTCGGGCGTGAGCTCGACGACCTTGATCACGTTGATCAGCTTGTTCAGCTGCTTGGTGACCTGCTCGAGCAGGTCCGTGTCGGCGTCGACGACCACGGTGATCCGGGACAGGCCCTCGACCTCCGTGACGCCCACGGCCAGCGAGTGGATGTTGAACGCGCGCCGGGCGAAGAGGCCGGCCACGCGGGTCAGGGTGCCGGGCACGTCCTCGACGAGCACGGACAGGGTGTGGCGTTCCATCGGTTGCCCTCCTCAGTCTTCCTGGTCCCAGTCGGGCGTCATGTCCCGGGCCACCTGGATCGCGTCGTTGCTGACCCCCGCGGGGACCATCGGCCAGACCATGGCGTCACGGGAGACCACGAAGTCCACGATCACGGGGCGGTCGTCGATGGCGAGGGCCTGGCGGATGGTGTCGTCCAGGTCCTCCCGGCGGTCGCAGCGCAGGCCCGCGGCGCCGTAGGCGTCGGCGAGCTTGACGAAGTCCGGCACCCGGGCGGTGTCGTGGCCCGTGTTCAGGTCCGTGTTCGAGTAGCGCCCGTCGTAGAAGAGGGTCTGCCACTGGCGCACCATGCCCAGCGAGGAGTTGTTGATCACCGCGATCTTGATGGGGATGCGGTTGATCACGCACGTGGCGAGCTCCTGGTTGGTCATCTGGAAGCAGCCGTCGCCGTCGATGGCCCAGACCACGCGGTCGGGTTCGCCCACCTGCGCCCCCATCGCGGCGGGGACGGCGAAGCCCATCGTTCCGAGGCCGGCCGAGTTGAGCCACTGGCGCGGACGCTCGTAGGCGACGAACTGGCTGGCCCACATCTGGTGCTGGCCGACGCCGGCCACGTAGGTGGCCTCGGGGCCGGACAGGGCCGACAGGCGCGAGATCACCTCCTGGGGCGCGAGGAGGCCGTCCTCGGTCTCGGTCCAGCCCATCGGGTAGGTGTCCTGCAGGCGCCGCAGCACCGCCCACCAGTCGGCGAGGTCGGGCAGCGCCTCGGTGTCCGTCGCGAGCTCGGCCACCAGGTCCGGGATGATCTCCTTGACGTGGCCGACGATCGGCACGTCCGCGGTGCGGTTCTTGGAGATCTCGGCCGGGTCGATGTCCGCGTGGATCACGCGGGCGCCGGGGGCGAACGAGGGCAGGTGACCGGTCACGCGGTCGTCGAAGCGGGCGCCGAGCGTGATCAGCAGGTCGGCCTGCTGGAGCGCGGCCACGGCGGGGACGCCGCCGTGCATGCCCGGCATGCCCAGGTGCTGGGGGTGCGAGTCGGGGAAGACGCCGCGGGCGGTGAGGGTGGTGACCACCGGGGCGCCCGTGAGCTCGGCGAGGGCGCGCAGCTCCTCGTGGGCCTCGCCGCGGGCCACGCCGCCACCCACGTACAGCACGGGGCGCCGGGCCTCGCGGATCAGCCGGGCGGCCTCGCGGATCTGCCGGGGGTGGCCGCGCAGGACGGGGCGGTAGCCGGGCAGGTCGATCCGGGGCGGCCACGCGAACTCGAACTCGCCCTGCTGGGCGTCCTTGGTGACGTCCACGAGCACGGGCCCGGGCCGGCCCGTGGCGGCGATGTGGAACGCCTCGGCGAGGGCCTGGGGGACGTCCTCGGGCCGGGTCACGAGCCGGGAGTGCTTGGTGATGGGCATCGTGATGCCCACGATGTCCGCCTCCTGGAAGGCGTCCGTGCCGATCGCGGCGGAGGAGACCTGGCCGGTGATGAACACGACCGCCTGGGAGTCCATGTGGGCGTCCGCGATGGCGGTCACCAGGTTGGTGGCGCCGGGACCGGAGGTGGCGATGGCCACGCCGACCTTGCCGGTGGCCAGGTGGTAGCCCTGCGCCGCGTGACCGGCACCCTGCTCGTGGCGCACCAGGATGTGGCGGATCCGATCGGAGTCCATGAGCGGGTCGTAGGTCGGCAGGATGGCGCCGCCGGGCAGCCCGAACACGTCCGTGACCCCCAGCTCCTCCAGGGAGCGGATGATGCCCTCGGAGCCGGTCATCCGGGTCGGCTCGACGCGGGAGCCCTCGCCGGGCACCCGCGGCTCGACGATCTCGGGCCGGGGGGCCGGACGGCGCTCCTGGGCCCGGGCGGTCTCCGTCGGGCGGGAGGCCGGCGTCGGGACCTGCGGGACCGCCGCGCGGGCGTCGCGGGGGGTCGTGCTCATGGGGTCACCTCACTGCGTTCGTCGCTGCGTGTCCGGCGCGGGGCGTCGGACGGTCGTCGTTCGGATCCGTCGGGCGTCGGGGACCGTGGCCGCGTCGATGACGGATCGGGCCGGCGTGGCGGAGTCTGAGGTGGGGACACGGCCGCCGGGTCCTTCGGGGGTGGTCTCAGTATCGACAGCCGTGCGCCCCGTCCGCCATCGACCACCCGCCTGTCTCGCAATGTGAGATAAAGCGTCACATCGTGAGACGACCGGGCGGTCGGGGTCGGATCCCGGGCCTGCGCCCACCCTAGTCAGCCGCCGAGGGGGCGGCCGCCTTCACCCACGTTCCGTGACGGAGCACCCCGCGCACCTCGAGCTCCGGGCCGAAGACGACGGCGTCCGCTCGGCTCCCGACTCGGAGCCGGCCGACGTCGGGGAGCCCCAGGGCGTCCGCGGGCGCGGCCGTCGCCGCCCGCAGCGCGGCGTCGAGGTCGACCCCGGCGACGACGGCGGAGCGCACCGAGCCGGTGACCGTGGCCGTGGACCCGGCGATGGCCCCGGCTGCGCCGTCCGCGCCGACCACCCGCGCGACGCCGTCGTGGACCCGGACCCGCAGCGGCCCGAGGGGGAACTCGCCGTCGCTGCAGCCGGCGGCGGCCATGGAGTCCGAGACGAGGATCCACCGCTCCCCGGCCTCCCGGGCGACCCGCCGCACCGTGGCCGCATGCAGGTGGACGCCGTCCACGATGGTCTCGATCCCCACGCGCGGGTCCTCCAGCAGGGCGACGGCCGGCCCGGGCTCGCGATGGTGGGTGGGCCGGCACGCGTTGTGCAGGTGCGTGGCCATCCGCGCCCCCGCGTCGATCGCCGCGCGCGTGGTCTCGTAGGAGGCGTCCGTGTGGCCGATCGCGACGACGACGCCCGCCTCCGCCAGCCGGCCCACCGCGTCGAGGGCCCCGGGCAGCTCGGGGGCCAGCGTGACCATCGCCAGGTGGCCCGCGCCGACCTCGACGAGGCGAGCGACGTCCTCGGGCTCCGGCGCCCGCAGCGACGCGGCCCGGTGCGCGCCGCAGTGCAGGGGCGAGAGCCAGGGACCCTCGAGGTGCACGCCGGCCAGCACCCCCTCTGCGCACAGGGGCGTCAGGGCCGTCAGCTGCGCCGCGAGCGCGTCGACCTCGTCCGTGACGAGGGAGGCCACGACCGTGGTCGTGCCCGCGCGGGCGTGGGCCGCGGCCGCCGCGCGTGCCGCGGCCGCGCCGGACTCGACGGCGTGTCCGCCGCCGCCGTGGCCGTGCACGTCCACGCAGCCGGGAGCGAGGAGGGCGTCGCCGAGGTCGTGGATGGGGCCGTGGGTGCGCGGCGGGTCCCCGGTCCCGACGGCCACCACCCGGCCCTCGGCCAGGGCGATCCAGCCGGGGCCGCCGAGGCGCTCGCCGTCATGGACGCGGTCCGCGCGCAGCACCGACGGGGACGCGGCGGCCTGCGGCGCCTGCTCGGCGCGCGGCCGGTGAGGGACCGAGGCGGGCACGGATGCACCTTCCGGGGTGGGCGGGTCGATGGACGAGGGGCGCTCAGAGGCCCTGCCAGGACGGCTTGGCCTCCCACATGTGGCGGTACTCCCCCGCGAGCTCGAGTCGCCCGGCGGCGGCCTCGTCCACGAGGACGGTCACATGCGGGTGCAGCTGCAGGGCCGTGACCGGCCAGCGCGCGCTCACGGGGCCCTCCACGAGCTGCCGCACCGCCTCGGCCTTGCCCTCGCCCCGGGCCAGCAGGACCAGGTGTCGGGCGTCGAGGATCGTGCCCACGCCCTGGGTGAGGCAGTGGGTCGGGACCTGGTCGAGGTCGCCGTCGAAGAAGCGGGCGTTGTCCCGCCGGGTCTGCTCGGCGAGCACCTTGATGCGCGTGCGGGAGGCGAGGGAGGAGCCGGGCTCGTTGAACGCGATGTGCCCGTCCGTGCCCACGCCGAGCAGCTGCACGTCCACGCCGCCGGCCTCGCGCAGCGCCTCCTCGTAGGCGGCGCAGGCGCCCGGGACGTCCGCCGCCCCGCCGTCCGGACCGTGCACGGCCTCCGGGGCGATGTCCGTGCGCACGACGAACTCCCGCTCGATCACGGTGCGGTAGGACTCGGGGTGTCCCGCGGGCAGGCCGACGTACTCGTCCAGCAGGAACGCGCGGCAGGAGCGCAGGGACAGCTCCCCGTCCCGGACCCGGCGGGCGAGCTCGTCGTAGACGGGCAGGGGCGAGGAGCCGGTGGCCAGCCCCAGGACGGCCTCGGGACGGGCCGCCACGTGGGCGGCCACCGCGTCCGCGCCGTGCCGGCCCAGGGCGGCGGCGTCGGGCAGGATGACGACCTCCATCAGCGCGCCTCCCGCCCGGGACGCGGCGCGGGTCCCCCGGCCCGGGCGTCGATCGCGTGCATGCTCATCCTCTGCTCGTCTCGGCGTGCGGGCCGACCGGGCCTCAGCCCAGGTAGGCGCCCTCGGCGGCGGAGTGCACCAGCTTGGCGTACTTGCCCAGCACGCCCGTGGTGAACTTCGGCTCCACCGGCTCCCAGGACTCGCGGCGGGCGGCGAGCTCGGCCTCGTCCACGAGCAGGTCCATGGTGCGTCCGGCGATGTCCACGCGGATGCGGTCGCCGTCCTGCACCAGCCCGATCGGCCCTCCCTCGGCGGCCTCGGGGGCGATGTGGCCGATGCACAGGCCGGTGGTGCCGCCGGAGAAGCGCCCGTCGGTGATCAGCAGGACGTCCTTGCCCAGGCCCGCCCCCTTGATGGCGCCGGTGATCGCGAGCATCTCGCGCATGCCCGGACCGCCCTTCGGTCCCTCATAGCGGATGACCACCACGTCGCCGGCGGCGATGGTCCCGTCCTCGAGGGCGTCCATGGCGGCGCGCTCCCGGTCGAAGACGCGCGCAGTGCCCTCGAAGACGTCCGCATCGAAGCCGGCGGACTTCACGACGGCGCCCTCCGGGGCCAGCGAGCCGTGGAGGATCGCGATGCCGCCGTTGGGGTGCAGCGCGTCATCCATGGTGCGGATGACCTTGCCGTCCACCGGGTCCGGATCGAGCGCGGCGAGGTTCTCGGCGAGCGTCTTGCCGGTGACGGTGAGGGTGTCCCCGTGCAGCAGGCCCTCGTCCAGCAGGGCCTTCATGACCACCGGGACGCCGCCGATGCGGTCCACGTCCGTCATGACGTACTGGCCGAACGGCTTGAGGTCGGCGATGTGAGGGGTGCGGTCGGCGATGCGGTTGAAGTCGGACAGCTGCAGGTCCACGCCCGCCTCCCGGGCGATGGCGAGCAGGTGCAGCACGGCGTTGGTGGAGCCGCCGAACGCCATGGTCACGGCGATCGCGTTCTCGAACGCGGGCTTGGTCATGATGTCCCGGGCCGTGATGCCCTGGCGGAGCATGTTCACCACGGCCTCGCCGGAGCGGCGCGCGAAGGCGTCACGGCGGCGGTCCGCGGAGGGGGCGGCGGCGGAACCGGGCAGGGACATGCCGAGGGCCTCGCCGATGGAGGCCATGGTGTTGGCGGTGTACATGCCGCCGCAGGCGCCCTCGCCCGGGGCGATGGACTTCTCGATGCGGAGCAGGTCCTCCTCGGACATGAGACCGCGGGCGCAGGCGCCGACCGCCTCGAAGGCGTCGATGATGGTCACCTGCCTCTCGGTGCCGTCGGTCAGGCGGGCCACGCCCGGCATGATCGAGCCTGCGTAGACGAACACGGACGCCAGGTCCAGGCGGGCGGCGGCCATGAGCATGCCCGGCAGCGACTTGTCGCAGCCGGCGAGCAGGACGGAGCCGTCCAGGCGCTCGGCCATCATCACGGTCTCCACCGAGTCGGCGATCACCTCGCGGGAGACGAGGGAGAAGTGCATGCCCTCGTGGCCCATGGAGATGCCGTCCGAGACGGAGACCGTGCCGAACTCCAGCGGATATCCACCGGCGGCGTGGACGCCGTCCTTCGAGGCCTGGGCGAGGCGGTCCAGGGAGAGGTTGCAGGGGGTGATCTCGTTCCAGGACGAGGCGATGCCGATCTGCGGCTTGCCGAAGTCCTCGTCCCCCATGCCGACCGCGCGGAGCATGCCGCGGGCGGCGGTGCGCTCCATCCCGTCGGTGACGTCGCGCGAGCGCGGCTTGATGTCGGGGGCGGCGGACGGGGTGCTGGGAGTCGACGCGGCGGAGTCCATGCCGCGGAGTCTAGTGAGCACGGCGCCACCGGGCCGACGCGACGTCCCCGTGTGACGGGTGCCGCAGCATGACACGCGCGGACGGGTCCGCGTACGTTGGGCCCATGGACACGCCCACCCTGCACAGACGGCTGCGCCGCGTCTTCGATGCGCGCGTGTTCAACCACGGCGACTACAACGTCGTCTACGGCCAGCCCTCGGGCTCCTCCTCCCCCCTCGTGATCGGCTACCGCCACCAGCCGCTCGAGATGCTGCTGTGCCCGTTCGACCCCACCTCCACCCCGGACGACCACGACCGCCGCGCGCCGGGCGTGGCCGAGGACGATCCGCACGGCCCGGTGACCGAGGCCTCCGCGGACCGCGCCGACGTCGTCGAGGTGGGGCTGGCCAACGTGGCCACCGTGGCGGACACGGGCAGCGGCTATCAGGTGGAGACCGTCACGGGCTTCCGGACGTGGTTCGACGTCCCGGAGCACACGCGGGTGCCGGTGGGTGACCTCACGGAGGACGGCACCGCGGAGCTCGACCAGGCCGAGGACGCCACCGACTTCCACGCCTTCATGACCGCCTTCATGGACGAGCTGGACCGCCTCTACGCGACCCCGGAGACGGACGCGACGGACGTCACGCCCCCCGATTTGCACGGCGTCTGAAACCCCTGGTAGGGTTTCACCTCGTTGCACGGCGCACCGGAGAGATCCGAGAGGCGGTGCGGCACCTGCACCTCTAGCTCAACCGGTAGAGCATCTGACTCTTAATCAGCAGGTTCCGGGTTCGAGTCCCGGGGGGTGCACCCACCGGAGCGAAGGCCCCGTCTCCACGGAGACGGGGCCTTCGTCGTCCCCGCTCCCCGACCGGGCCCACCGTAGGCTGGGGCCCATGACCGACACGACCCAGCACCGCCTCCAGCCCGGCGACACGGCGCCCGCGTTCACCCTCCAGGACCAGGAGGGCCGGCCCGTCTCGCTGCGCGACAGCGCGGGCAAGCACACGATCGTCTACTTCTACCCGGCCGCGTCCACGCCCGGCTGCACCACGCAGGCCTGCGACTTCCGGGACAGCCTCGCCTCCCTGACCGCGGCCGGCTACGTCGTCCTGGGGATCTCCCCCGACCCGATCGGCAGGATCATCCGGTTCGCCGAGCAGGAGGGCCTGACGTTCCCCCTGCTCTCGGACGAGGACCACGCGGTGGCCGAGGCCTACGGCGCCTGGGGCGAGAAGAAGAACTACGGGCGGACCTTCGAGGGTCTGATCCGCTCCACGATCGTCGTCGGCCCGGACGGGAAGGTCACCCACGCGCAGTACAACGTGAAGGCGACCGGCCACGTGGCGCGACTGCGCCGCACCCTCGGCCTCGACGAGGCCTGATCCGCGCCCGGGCACCGCACGGTAGGATCGGGCCTCGCCCCGCCCGCGCGGGGTGTGCGCGGGCGTGGCGGAACTGGTAGACGCGCTGGATTTAGGTTCCAGTGTCCTGGACGTGGGGGTTCGAGTCCCCCCGCCCGCACTCCCCGGGCCCGCCCGACCCCGACGTCACCTGCCAGAGGAGGTCGCCATGCAGCCCACTCGCCGCGCCTTCCTCGGCGGGGGCCTGGGCCTGCTCGGCCTGAGCGTGGCCGGCTGCACGACGTCGCCCGCGGCGCCGTCCTCCGCCGCCCCGACCTCCTCGGGCCCGGGCCGACTGCTCGTGGTCGGCGCCCCGGCGCGGGCGCTGACGCGAGATCCGGCCCGCGCGCTGGACGTCGAGTCCTTCCGTCTGATCCGCCAGGTCTTCGAGACGCTGCTCGGCGTGGACGCGGACACCGGCGCCCCCACGCCCCGCCTCGCCGAGCGGCACGAGGAGTCCGACGGCGGCCGCCTCCACACGTTCCACCTGGTCTCCGGGGTGGTGTTCGACGACGGCGAGCCGTGCGACGCCGCCGCCGTGGTCGCGAACATCGAGCGGTGGGCCGCCGCCCCCGCGCCCGTGGACGGGACCGTCGCCCCGCCCTCCTCGTTCGTCTCGGCCTTCGGCGGATACGCCGGGGACGCGGACTCCGCCTTCGCCGGCGTCGAGGCCCGCGGCGAGCTCGAGGTGCGGCTGCGCCTGCACTCCCCCCGCCGTCACCTCGCGGCCGCGCTGGCCTCGCCGGCCTTCGCGATCTCCTCGCCGGCCTCGTGGGACCGCACGGTCGACGTGGACGGCTCCGAGGTCACCACCCCCGCCGGCACCGGCCCCTACCGCTGGGCCGACGCCGCGGAGACCGCCGAGCTCACGCGCGCCCACCCGGGCGCCTCGGGCGCGACGATCCTGGTCCCCAGCGCCCGCCACCGCGGCTCCGATCCGGCGGCGTACCCGGTGGCCGTGCAGGCGTGGGGTCGGGCCTCCGTGCGCCTGCGGGAGCTGCGGCGCGGCACGGCGGACGTGATCGACGTCGTCGCCCCCGGCCAGCTGCGCCCCCTCGTCGAGGCCGGCACCCAGGTGCTGCCCCGGGACCCCCTGGGCGTGCTCTACGTGGGCATGAACCTGGACCACCCGAGCGTGCGCTCGCAGTACCTGCGCCAGGCGATCGCGTACGCGGTGGACCGCCCGCGCATCGCCGGCAGCGACGTCTTCCTCGAGGGCACCCGCCTGGCCCACGACCTCGTCCCCCCCTCCCTCGGCGTCGGCGACGAGGAGGCGCGGCGCTACGACGTCAACCCGGGCCGGGCCCGCGAGTTCCTCGGCCTGGCGGGATACGACGGGGAGCCGTTGGAGTTCCTCTACCCGGCCGGCACGGCCCGCCCCTCCCTGCCCGAGCCGGAGCGGGTCTACGCGATGGTCGCCCGCGACCTCGGCGCGGTGGGGATGCACATCGTGCCCGTGCCCGTGCCGGAGGACCAGGACTACCTGCACGCCGTCGTCTCCCGACCCACCCGAGCCCTGCACCTGATGGGCCGCACCGGCGACTACCGCGACCCGCACGCGTTCCTCGAGCCCTTCGCGCGCTCGGGCCGCGCCGAGACCGGCTACCGCAACCCGCGCGTCGTCGAGGACGTGGACGCGGCCGCGGCCGAGACCGACGACGACGCGCGCCGCGCCCTGTTCCGCCGCGTCGTCCGGGCCATGGCCCTCGACCTGCCGGCGCTGCCGCTGGTCTATCCGATCTCGGCCCTGGCCACCGGCCCGCGCGTGGCCTCCTACCCGACGTCGCCGCAGCTGGACGAGCCCTTCTCGCGCGTCAGGCTGACCGAAGGCTGAACGCACCGGTAGTACAGTGGGAGATCACGGCGCCCGGCCCGACCGCCACTGCTCGGCCTGGTCGCACTGCGCCCACCCGCCGTCGTTCTGCTTCAGGAGTTGACCGTGCCCACCACCTCGTCCACCGCCACCCACGACGTCGTCCTGATCGGCGGCGGCATCATGAGCGCCACCCTGGGCGTGCTGCTGCAGAAGCTCGAGCCCACCTGGTCCATCGCCCTGTACGAGAGCCTCGATCAGGCCGGCCTGGAGTCCTCCGACCCGTGGAACAACGCGGGCACCGGCCACGCCGCCCTGTGCGAGCTGAACTACTCGCCCATGGACAAGAACGGACGGGTGGACGTCACCAAGGCGCTGGGCATCAACGAGCAGTTCTGGACCACCCGCCAGTTCTGGTCCTCCCTGGTGGCGGACGGCACGCTCAAGGACCCCAAGTCCTTCATCAACCCGCTGCCGCACATGTCCTTCGTGTGGGGTGACGACCACGCGGACTACCTCCGCACCCGCTATGAGGCCATGTCCGCCCAGCCGCTGTTCGCCGGCATGGAGCACAGCGAGGACCCGGAGCAGATCCGTGCCTGGGCCCCGCTGCTGATCGAGGGCCGTGAGCCGGGCCAGCGCCTGGCGGCGTCCCGCAACACCGGCGGCACCGACGTCGACTTCGGCTCCCTCACCCGCCAGCTCATCACGGCCATGGCCGGCGCCGGCGCCGAGGTGCGCTTCGGTCACAAGGTCACCGGCCTCACCCGCGGCACGGACGGCCGCTGGGAGGTCAAGGTCAAGAACAAGGCCGCCGGCTCCGAGCTCGTGGACCGCGCCCGCTTCGTCTTCGTCGGTGCCGGCGGCGGCGCCCTGCCCCTGCTGCAGAAGTCCGGCATCCCCGAGGCCAAGGGCTTCGGCGGCTTCCCGGTCTCCGGCCAGTTCCTGCGCTGCACGGACGAGTCCGTGGTCAACCAGCACATGGCCAAGGTGTACGGCCAGGCCGCCGTCGGCGCCCCTCCGATGTCCGTGCCCCACCTGGACACCCGCTTCGTCAACGGCAAGCGCTCCCTGCTGTTCGGCCCCTACGCCGGGTTCTCCACGAACTTCCTCAAGACCGGTTCCTACCTGGACCTGCCGCTGTCCGTGCGCCCGCACAACCTCAGCACGATGCTGGACGTGGCCAAGGACAACATGGACCTGACCAAGTACCTCGTGACCGAGGTGCTGAAGTCCCGGGACAAGAAGATCGACGCGCTGCACGAGTTCTACCCGGAGGCCGACGGCGGCGAGTGGGAGCTGATCACCGCGGGCCAGCGCGTGCAGGTGATGAAGCGCAAGGGCCGCTTCGGCGGCGTCCTGCAGTTCGGCACCGAGGTCGTCACCCACGCGGACGGCTCGCTCGGCGGCCTGCTCGGCGCCTCGCCCGGTGCCTCCACCGCGGCCCCCATCATGGTGAAGCTGCTCGAGCGCTGCTTCCCCGCGAAGATGGCCGGCTGGGACGGCACGCTCAAGGAGCTCATCCCGTCCCTGGGCCACACGCTCAACGACGACCCGGCGCTGCTGGACGAGGTCCGCACCGCCACGGACGCCGCACTGAAGCTGGCCTGACGCCGTGATGGGAGCGCTCGCACGGTTCTCACTCGGCCGGCGGGCGCTCGTGGCGCTCGTCACCGTGTTCATCGCGGTGTTCGGCGTCCTCTCCGCCGGGCAGCTCAAACGGGAGCTGATCCCCCCGCTCGAGCTGCCCGTCATCTCCGTGTCGACGCTCTACCCGGGGGCGTCCCCCGAGGTCGTGGACGCGCAGGTGGGAGAGCCCCTCGAGACGGCCCTGCAGGCCGTGGAGGGGCTCGAATCCTCGCGGTCCACGTCGCAGTCCGGCTTCAACGCGGTCCAGCTGGAGTTCGCCTACGGCACAGACCTGAACCGGGCCCGGTCCCAGGTGGACCGGGTGGTCGCCAACCTGGGGCCGCAGCTGCCGGAGGAGGCGGAGACCTCGTCCTTCGCGGGCTCCGTCTCCGACTTCCCGGTGGTCTTCCTCGCCCTGTCCGGGGATGAGGACCTCAACACCCTGCGCCGCCGCGCCGAGGACGTCCTGGCCCCGCGGCTGCAGAAGATCGACGGCGTCCGCGGCGCCGACGTGCTCGGCGGCACGGACGAGAACGTCTCCGTGGTCCCGGACCCGGCCGCGCTCGCCGCCGCCGGGCTGACCACCTCCGACATCACCGACGCGCTCGAGGAGAACGCCGGCCTCTTCCCCGTCGGCCAGGTCACCGAGGGCGCGACCACCTATCCCGTCCAGGCGGGCGCCGCCGTCGAGGACCTCGAGGGCCTGCGCGGGATCGTCGTCGCTCCCTCCGGCGACGGCGAACCGCGCACCCTGGACGAGGTCGCCGACGTCACCCTCGTGGCCGCGGCCCCCACCTCGCTGACCCGCACCGACGGGGTGCCGACGCTGTCCGTCTCCGTGACCGCGACCCCGGACGCCGACCTCGTGGCGGTCTCTCAGGCCGTGCGCGACGCCCTGCCGGAGCTGGCGTCCCTGGTCGGCGGCGGCGCGGACCTGACCGTGGTGTTCGACCAGGCCCCGTTCATCCAGCAGTCCATCGACACGCTGTTCCAGGAGGGCCTGCTGGGCCTGGCGTTCGCCGTGCTGGTGATCGCCGTGTTCCTGCTCTCGGTGCGCTCCACCCTCGTCACCGCCGTGTCCATTCCGCTGTCCCTGCTGGCCGCCCTCATCGGGGTCGCGGCCTTCGGCTACTCCCTCAACACGCTGACGCTCGGGGCGCTGACGATCTCGATCGGCCGGGTCGTGGACGACGCGATCGTGGTGGTGGAGAACATCCGCCGGCACCTCGGCCTGGGCGCCGACCGGCGCACCGCGATCCTCGACGGCACGCGCGAGGTCGCCACCGCGATCACCGCCTCCACCCTCGTCTCCGTGGCCGTGTTCCTGCCCATCGCCTTCGTGGGCGGCCTGGCCGGCGAGCTGTTCCGGCCCTTCGCCGTGACCGCCACGGTCGCCCTGCTGGCCTCCCTCGTCGTCGCCCTGACGATCGTGCCGGTGCTGTGCTGGTGGTTCCTGCGCGCCCCACGGCGCGGGGCCGAGACCACGGCCGTGCCCGCCGTCCCCGGCGACCGGCCCGTGGCGGCCGGCGGATGGCTCACCCGGGCCTACCGCCCGGTGCTGCGCTGGACGCAGCGGCACACCGTGGTCACCCTCGCCGCCGCCCTGGCGCTGCTGGCCGGCACGGCCGCGCTGGTCCCGCTGATCCCCACGAACCTCCTGGGCGACTCGGGACAGAACTCGTTCGTCGTCACGGCGGAGCAGGAGCCGGGGGCGTCGCTGGAGACGACGGCCGCCGCCGCCGAGCGCATCGAGCGCGTGCTGCTGGACACCGACGGCGTCGAGACCGTCCAGTGGACGGCCGGCACCGCCGCCGGTCCGATGGGGGCCTTCGGCGGCTCCTCGGCGGACCGGGCGCGGTTCACGGTGGTGACCGACCCGGATGCGGACCAGGTGGCTCTCCAGGACGGGGTGCGCGCCGAGCTCACCGGTCTCGACGGCGTGGGCGACGTGTCCGTCTCCACGCAGCAGGGGCCGAGCGGCGGCCAGGACATCGAGGTGGCCGTCTCCGCCCCCGACCCGCAGGCCCTCACCGCGGCCGCCGATCAGGTCGCCGAGGCGCTGCGGCCCGTCGAGGGTGCCCGCGAGGTGACGACGCCGGCTTCGGACCTGCGCCCGACGTTCCAGGTGGACGTGGACACCGTCGCCGCCGCCCGGCTCGGCCTGACCGAGGAGGCGGTGGCCGGCCAGGCCGCCGCCGCCCTGCAGGCCGTGCCCGTGGGCGACGTCCGCTTCGGGTTCGAGAGCTTCGCGGTGCAGCTGGGTGACCCGGAGCCGGTCGAGTCCCTCGACGCCCTGCGCCAGGTGCCCGTGGAGACGGCCGAGGGGCCCGTGCCGCTGGGGGACCTCGCCGAGGTCTCGCGAGTGCCGGTGCCCGCCCGGGTGACGTCCTCGAACGGCGAGCGGACCGCCGTCGTCACGGTGACCCCGGACGACGAGGACCTCGGGGCCGTCTCACGCCGGGTCACGCAGGCCGTGGCGGAGCTGGACCTGTCCGAGGGCGTCACCGCGGCCGTGGGCGGCGCGGCGGAGCAGCAGGCGCAGACGTTCCGGGACCTCGGGCTGGCGCTGCTGGCCGCCGTGGCGACCGTGTACGTCGTGATGGTGGCGACGTTCAACTCGCTGCGCCAGCCGCTCGTGCTGCTCGTGTCGATCCCCTTCGCCGCCACGGGCGTGTTCCTGGCGCTGCTGGCCACTGGCACGCCGCTGGGACTGTCCACGATGATCGGGCTGCTCATGCTGGTGGGCATCGTGGTGACGAACGCGATCGTGCTGATCGACCTGATCAACCAGTACCGCCGCGACCGCGGCATGACCTTGGACGAGGCGATCGAGGTGGGCGCGCTCAACCGCGTGCGCCCGGTGGTGATGACGGCCCTGGCCACCATCCTGGCCATGACCCCGATGGCCCTGGGCATCACGGGGCACGCGGGGTTCATCTCCCAGCCCCTCGCGGTGGCCGTGGTGGGCGGCCTGGTGTCCTCCACCCTGCTCACGCTCGTGCTCGTGCCCGTGCTGTACCGGCTCACCGAGGTCCGCGGGGAGCGCCGCCTGCAGGAGGAGCGCCGCGTCGCGGCCGAGCGGGAGGCGCAGCGCGTCGCGGCCGAGCGCGCGGCCGAGCGCGCGGCCGAGCAGGCGCGCCGGGCTGAGGAGCGTTGGGCGGCCCCGTCCGAGCTCGACGCCGGACGCCTCGGCCGACTCCGGCAGCGCCTCCGCCGGCGGTGGCGCCGGGCCTGACCTCACGCGTGGCGCGGGCCGGGGCGGCGGGGCGCACCCCCGTCGCTCAGGCGCCGTCGTGCACCGCGAGGCTCGAGCCGCGCCGGTCCTTGCGCACCTCGAGGCGCACGCCGATCTCCTGCCTCATCCGTTCGACGTGGGAGACGAGGCCCACGGTCCGGCCACCGGTCCGCAGGGTGTCCACGACGTCCAGGACGTCGTCGAGGGTGTCCGCGTCGAGCGAGCCGAAGCCCTCGTCCACGAAGAGCGTGTCCAGTTCGATGCCGCCGGCTTCGGCCTGCACGGTGTCCGCGAGCCCCAGGGCGAGGGCGAGGGAAGCCATGAAGGTCTCGCCGCCCGAGAGCGTGGCCGGGTGGCGCGTCTCGTCCACGTAGTGGTCCCGGATGACGAGTTCGAGGCCCTTGTTCCCGCGCCCGCCCACGGCGTCGGAGTACTCGATCGAATACCGCTGGTCCGTCATGGCGAGCAGACGCTCGGTGGCCGCGGCGGCGACCTCCTCGAGCCGCCCGGCGAGGACGTAGCTCGTCAGGGGCATCTTGAGCAGGTTCTCCCCGCCGCCGCGGACGAGGTCGAGCAGCCCCCGCACCCGCGTGTGCTCGGCGATGAGCCCGGCGGACCGCTCCAGGACCTCGGTCAGGGCGGCCGACTGCCGGCGCACCGTGGCGACGAGCGAATCGAGCCGCCCGAGCGCCGTCGCCCGGGACGAGCTCGCGGCCTCGGCCGCGGCGAGCGCCTCGGCGACGGCGCGGGTCTGCTCCTCGGTCGGCGGCTCGACGCCCGCCTCGGCGAGGGCGCGGCCCCGGCGGACGGGCTCGCTCGCCTCGAGCTCGGCGAGGCGGGCCCGTTCGGCATCCCACTCCTGCACGGCGGCCGTGCGGGCGGCGGCGTCCGTCTCCTCGAGGCGGGCCGCGCGCGCTGCGTCGACGCCGTCGAAGCGCTGTTCGGCCACCGTGGCGGCGAGCGCCTGGCCGGTCTCGTCGGCGACCGCCCGGGCGCGCGCGTCCTCGTCCTGCGCCGCCGCGAGGGCGGCCAGGACCCGGCGTGCGGCGGTGACCTGGTCGCGGCGGGCGTCGAGGGTCTCGGCGTCGCCGCGGGCGGCCTCGACGGCGTCCCGCAGCTCGCTCAGTCGGGCGGCGCGGTGGGCGGCGGCCTCGGCGAGCCGGCCGTCCTCGGCCGCGAGCGCGGCGGCGGTCTCGTCGGCCCCGGCGAGCGTCTTCTCGGCGGCGGCCAGTCGGCGGCGGTCCGCGGCGAGGTCCTTCGCCGCCTGGTCCAGCGCGGCCCGTTCGGCCTCGGCGCGCTCGAGCGCCTCTCGCGCGGCCTCGGGTGCGAGCCCGGCGGCGGCCTCGCGCGCCGTGCGGAGGGTCTGCTCGGCGGCGCGCAGGGTGGTCTCGGCGTCGGTCACGGCCCGGTCGGCCGCGGTGCGGGCCTGCTCGGCGTCCCGCACGTCCGCCTCGGTCACCGTGGTGTCCGCGGTGGCGGCCGGGGCCGGGTGCTCGGGCGAGCCGCACACGGCGCACGGCTCGCCGGGCACGAGCCGCTCCGCCAGTTCGGAGGCGGCCTGCTCGTACCGGGCACGCAGCAGACCGACGTGTCGTTCGGCGGCCTCACTCCGCCGCTCCTGTGCATCTCGGTGGGCCCGGGCCGCGGTCTCGACCTCGACGGCGCGGGCGGCCGCGGCCTCGGCGGCCGTGCGGCGCGCGGCGGCCTCGGACACGGCGCGGTCCACGGCCTCCCGGGCGCCGAGACGCTCGGTGCCGCGTTCGACGGCCGCGCGGTGTGCCGCGACGGCCGCCTCACGCTCGGGGCGGGACTCGACCAGGGCGGCACGGTCGCGGTCGATCTCGGCCCGCCGCTCCGCCGCGGCGGCCGCCTCCTGCTCCAGCTCGCGCATCCGGTCACGGTCCCGAACCGCGCGTGCCACCGCCTCCGCGGCGCGCTCGGCCTCCCCCAGCGCCTGGCGGGAGGCGGGCGCGTCGGCGGCCCCGTCCGCCCGGGCGGCGGCGAGCCACGCCGCCGCGGTCGGCTCGTCCTCGACGTGCGCCAGGGCCTCCGTCACCGCCTCCGACGCGGTGCCGGCGGCGTCCGCCGCCGCGGTGGCCCGCTGCGCGGCCGCGAGCACCCGCCCGGCGCGCTCATGGGCGTCGACGGCGCGGCGCCGCGCCGCGGCGGTCTCGGCCTCGGCGTCGTGGTCGCGTCGACGGCGCCCCCACGCCTCGGCCGCGGCCAGGTCCCGCCCGCGGGTCTCCAGCTCACGCGCCGTCACCCGGGCCCGCTGCTCCGCGGCGCGGGCCGTGGCGAGGCCGGCCCGTGCGTCCTCGTGCGCGCGACCCGCGCGCTCGGCGGCGAGGGCGAGCAGCCGCTCGTCCGTGTCCGGTGACGGCTCCGGCGCATGCCAGTCCGGGCCGAGCGCCTCGTGGAGCGCCTCGGCCAGCTGCGCCCGCGCAGTCCGGGCCACGTCCGCGTCCACGGCCACCGCGGTGTCCAGCCGGGCCGTCTCGCCGCGCAGGTGCTCCTCGACGCCGTCGAAGCGCTGCGTGCCGAAGAGCCGCCGCAGCAGGACGCGGCGCTCATCCGACTTCGCGGTGAGGAACTGGGCGAACTGCCCCTGGGGCAGCAGGACCACCTGCATGAACTGCTCGGCGTCCAGGTGCAGGACGGCCGCGATCTGCTGGCCGACCTCGTCCGCCCGGGTGAGCGGCGCCGTCCATTCCCCGGCCACGCGTTCCCGCAGGGAGACCGTGGCCGGCGTGGTGACGGTGGCGCCTCCCGCCGCGCTGCGTCTCCGGCGGGGCCGCTCGTGCTTGGGCGAGCGGACCACCTCGAAGCGCCGGCCCTGCACGGTGAACTCGACCTGCACCTCGGGGATCACCGCGCCGGGCTCGCGCAGCGTGGTCACGAGCGACTCGGCCGACCGTCCGCCCGGCACGGTCCCGTAGAGGGCGAAGCACAGCGCGGCCAGCACCGTGGACTTGCCCGCGCCGGTGGGCCCGTCCAGCAGGAACAGGCCGGACGCGTTGAGCCGGTCGAAGTCGACGTCCTGCGCCTGGGCGTAGGGCCCGAGCCCCTCCACGCGCATCCGGTGGATCCTCATGCGCGCACCTCCGCCGCGCGAGCGGCCTCGAGGGCGTCCCGCAGCAGGTCCTGCTCGGCCCCGCTGGCCGGCCGCTGCCGGACGTGGTCCACGAAACCGACCGCGAGCGCGTGGTCCGAGGGCGCCTGCCGCAGGACCTGGGCGTAGGTCCGCTCCCGGGCCCGCCTCCCGCCGGCCGGTTCGTGGCGGAAGACGAGCACGGAGGGGAACCGGGTCTTCAGACGCTCCAGGGCCCGCTCGGGGCGGTCGTCGTCGGTGACGGTGACCTGCACCCAGCACTGCTCCGCCCACGCGAACTCCGGGGACTCCAGCAGGTCCTCGATCGGCCCGGACAGCACCGCCAGGCGCCGTCCGGCGTCCCAGTCCACGGCCTCGACGTCGGTGACGGCCCCGCCCGTGACGTGGACGAGCCAGCCGCCCTTGCGGTGGCCCGCCTCGGAGAAGGAGTACGGCAGCGGTGAGCCGGAGTACCGCACGTGCTCTGCCAGCCGCTGGCGGCCGTGCAGGTGGCCCAGGGCCGCGTAGTCGAGCCCGTCGAACACGGAGACCGGCACCTGCCCCAGCGTGCCCACCAGCATCTCGGGCGGGGCGTCCGGCTCGACTTGCTCGCCCTCGCCGATGTCCCGTTCGGACTCGGAGCCGTGGCCCCCGGCCGCGAACAGGTGGGCCAGCACGACGGCGGCCACCGGCTCCGGCGTCTCGGCGCGGCGGGCGGCCAGATCGGCGTGGACGCGGCGGACCGCCTCCGTCAGCACGGCCGTGTGGTGGGGCTCCACGCCCCAGGCCGGTCCCTGGTGGCGCGGTTCGAGGTAGGGGATGCCGTAGACGGCCACGGTCTGGCCCGCGCCGCCGTCGACCCCGGGCTCGGTGAGCAGCACGGGGCGGTCCAGCTCCACCGCGTCCGCGCGCACGTGCACGCCCGCGGCCGCCAGGAGTCCGCCGCCGAAGCCGAGGCGCACCGCCGAGTCGTGGTTGCCGCTCGTGAGCACCACCTGGGCGCCGGCCGCGTGCAGCCGGGTGAGCGTCCGGTCCAGCAGCCGGACGGCGTCCGCCGGCGGCAGCGCGCGGTCGTACACGTCCCCGGCCAGCAGGACGGCGTCCACGCCGCGCTCCGTCACGGTCGCGACGAGGGCGTCCAGGACCTCCTCCTGGGCCTCGAGCAGCCCGGTGCCGTGGAACGACCGGCCCAGATGCCAGTCCGAGGTGTGCAGCAGGATCATGCGGCCCACTCTAGGGAGGGTGCGGACGGGATAAGCACGACGCGGTGCAGCTCGTACGATGGCGGCATGTCCGCCACCGCGCCCGAGCCCACCGCCTCCTCGTCCACGCCCCTGCCCGGCCCCGAGCACGCCGACCGGGTCATGGCCCTCCTCGCGGCCGGTGCCGCCGGGGACGCGCTGGGCGGCGTCGTCGAGTTCACCCCCGCGTCGGGGATCGCGGCGGTGCACGGCCCCGCCGGCGTCACCGACGCCGCGGACCTGCTCGCCCAGGAGGGCGCCCACGCCCTGCCGATCACCGACGACACGCAGCTGACGCTGTACGTGCTCGACGGCCTGCTCGAGTGGATCGAGTGGCAGAACGACGGCGTCCCGGCCGATCCCGCGGCGTGCGTGTGGCTCGCGTGCCTGCGCTGGTTCGCCACGCAGGACGGCGCGCTGCCCGAGGGCGCTCCCCCGGCCCCGCCCCGCTGGATCGACGCGCACGCGGAGCTGAAGGTGCGCCGCGCGCCGGGCACCGCGTGCCTGAGCGGGCTCGCCGAACCGGGGATGGGCCTGGCGGGCGACCCGCACAACCCGGGCTCGAAGGGCTGCGGGACGGTCATGCGCTCGGCCCCGTACGGGATGGTGCCGGGGCTCGAGGACCCGCACGTCGTGTCCCTCGCCCGCCAGGGGGCCGTCCTCACGCACGGCCACCCCACCGCGTGGGTCGCGGCGGGCGCGTACGCCCTCGTCGTCGCGGCCCTGCTGCGCGGCCTGGACCTGGCCGCCGCGGTCGCGCACGCCCGCGCGTGGCTCGACGGCCTGGGCGAGGAGGCCGAGGAGACCCGCGCCGCCGTCGCCGCGGCGGTGGTCCTGGCCGGCACCGTCGACGCCGACCCCGGCGCCCCCGGCGCCCTCCCCACCGCGCTCGGCGAGGGCTGGGTCGCGGAGGAGGCCCTGGCGATCGCGCTCTATGCCGCGCTCACCGCGCAGGCGGCACACCCGGCCGATCCGGCGGCGGCGCTCGCCCTGGCGCTGCGGATCGGCGTGAACCACGACGGCGACTCCGACTCCACGGCCTCGCTGGCAGGGCAGGTGCTCGGCGCGGCGCACGGCACCGCGGTGTTCGGCGCGCATGACCCCGCGGACCGCACCGCGGCCGAGGCCTCCGTCCCGGGGTGGATCGCCGAGCGAGAGGTCGTCCTGGAGGCCGCCCGGCGCTGGAGCGCCGCGACCACCTGAGCGGTTCAGCGCGCGGCGTCCGGCCAGTTCCCGTCGAGCATCTGCAGGAACTCCCCCTCGGAGACCAGGGCGATGGCCTGCCCCCGGTCCCGCCGGCGCAGGGCGTCCCGCGTCTTGCGGTGCGCCAGCGCCGTGGTCACGGCCTGCGGCGCCCCGTCCTCGGCGCGCGGGCGGTGCAGGTCCGCGGCCTCGAAGCCGTCCCCGACGACGAGCATCGTGGTGGCCGCGCCCACCCGGTTCGCGGTCTGCGCACCGTGCGCGGCCGCGCGCGTCTTGGCACTCTGACGCGACATGCCGATGCCGCCCGTGAACACCACCGTCTGGCCGAACAGGGGGTGGCCCGGGTCGGCGGTCGGGTCCGGGGGCGGGTTGACGCCCTCGTCCGGCCAGCGCATGAAGTCCGGCATGGCGCGTTCGTCCCGCAGCGGGACCCGCGCGTCGAAGACGCCCTCGGTGCGCCGGGCCTGGCGGGTGGCCTTCGACTCGGCGCCCGATCCCGCCGCCCGGGGGGCGAGGACGCTGACGCTCAGCCCCTGGGCCCGCATCAGGCGGTCGACGCCGCGGCCGGCCGGCACATCGGTCAGCCCCGGCAGCACGTCCGCGTCGGCCGGCTGCTCCCCCAGCACACGCCAGGCGATGTCCACGAGGATGGCCGCGCAGGCCTCCGCGTCGGCCAGTGCGTCGTGGTGGCGTCCCGGGGTGAAGCCGGCCTCGCGCGCCGCGGAGGGCAGGGCGTACGAGGGCAGGTCGTAGACGCGGCGCGCCAGCACCAGGGTGCACACGAACTCCAGGCCCGGCACGTCCCGGCCGGAGACCTCGAGGCCGGACTCGATGACGCCGACGTCGAAGCCCGCGTTGTGCGCCGCGAGCACGTCCGTCCCCACGAAGTCCGCGAGCTCGTCGTACACCTGCGCGAACCGGGGAGCGTCCAGGACGCGGTCCTCGGTGATGCCGTGGATGCGCACGTTGCGGGGATCGAACCGGTCGAAGCCGACGGGCGGACGGATCAGCCACTCGGCACGGTCCACCATCACCCCGTCCCGCACCCGGACGGCGCCCACGGCACACGGGGAGCCGCGGAAGCCGTTGGCGGTCTCGAAGTCGATCGCGGTGAAGTCCAGCCCCGGCACGGGGGCCCGCCCGCCGCTCACGGGCGCGCGTCGAGCGCGTCCACCAGGTAGGGCAGCAGGGCGCGGAAGGCGTGCCCCCGGTGGCTGATCGCGTTCTTGTCCTCGGGGCTCAGCTGCGCGGTGGACACGTCCCGGCCCTCGGGCCGCAGGATCGGGTCGTAGCCGAAGCCGCCGTCCCCCACGGGCTCGCGCAGCAGCGTGCCGGGCAGGCGGCCGTGCTCGACGTGCTCAACGTGGATGGCCCGGGCGCCCGCGGCGTCCGGGCCGCTGGGGACCGCGAGCGCGGCGGCGCACACGAACTGGGCACCCCGATGCTCGTCCGGCACGTCGGCCAGCTGGGCCAGCAGCAGCTCGAGGTTGGCACGGTCGTCCCCGTGACGCCCGGCCCAGCGGGCCGAGAAGATCCCGGGGGCGCCGTGCAACACGTCCACGGCCAGACCGGAGTCGTCCGCGACGGCGATCAGCCCGGTGTGCGCGGCCACGGCGCGGGCCTTCTTCAGCGCGTTCTGGGCGAACGTGACGCCGTCCTCGACGACGTCCGGGGCGCCCACGGCGCCCGCGTCCACCACCGCGGTCTCCACGTCGAGGCCGGGCACGGCACCGGCGAGCAGCTGGCGCAGCTCGCGCACCTTGCCCGCGTTGTGCGTGGCGAGCACGACGCGGGCGCCCTCCGGCAGGCCCGGCGACGAGGCGGCGGGCACGCTCACGCCCGGTCCTCCGTGGCGGCGGCCAGGGTCTCGGCCTGGATGCGGGCCAGCTCGCCCGTGCCGATCAGGGCCAGGTCCAGCAGGGTGTCCAGCTCGGCGCGGGTGAACGGCGCGCCCTCGGCGGTCCCCTGCACCTCCACGAACTCCCCGGCCCCGGTGACGACCACGTTCATGTCCGTCTCCGCCTTCACGTCCTCCACGTACGGCAGGTCGAGGACGGGCACCCCGTCCACGATGCCCACGGACACCGCGGCGACGGAGTCCTTGAGGACGGCGGCGCCCTTCGCGAGGATCCCCTCGCGCCGCGCCCAGGCCACCGCCTCGGCGAGGGCGACGTAGGCGCCCGTGATGGCGGCGGTGCGGGTGCCGCCGTCGGCGTCGAGGACGTCGCAGTCCAGGACGATGGTGTTCTCCCCCAGGGCGGACAGGTCGATGACGGCGCGCAGGGACCGGCCGATCAGGCGGGAGATCTCGTGGGTGCGCCCGCCGATCCGGCCCTTGACGGACTCGCGCTGGCTGCGCTCGTTGGTGGCCCGCGGGAGCATCGCGTACTCGGCGGTGACCCAGCCGGTCCCCTCGCCCTTGAGCCAGCGCGGCACGCCCTCGGTGAAGGAGGCGGTGCACAGCACGCGGGTGTTCCCGAACTCGATCAGGGCCGAGCCCTCCGCCTGCCGGGACCAGCCCCGGGTGATGGTGATGGGGCGCAGCTCGTCGACGGCGCGGCCGTCCGGGCGGGGGGCGGTGGGGGCGGGAGAGCTCATGGCCTCCAGTCTAGGCACGCCCTCAGACGCCGTAGCTCAGCCCCGAGACGGCGACGGCCAGCGGGCCGTCGTACACCTCGCGGGCCTCCTGGACGGCGCGCTGCGGATCGTTCCACACCGGCAGGTGTGTGAGCAGCAGCTTCCGGGCCCCGGCCTGCGCCGCCGTCTCGCCGGCCCGTCGGCCGGTCAGGTGGACGCCGTCGATGCCGTCGTCCCGGCCCTCGTGGAAGGCGGCCTCGCACAGGAACACGTCCGCGTCCCGCGCGGCCTCGACGAGCCCCTCACATGCGTCGGTGTCCCCGGAGTAGGTGAGCACGCGGGTGGTGACGCCGCCGTCGTCGTCGACGCGGTCCACCTCGACCCGGATCGCGTAGGCCTCGTCGATGGGATGGCGTACGGGGACCGGGGTGAACCGGAACGGACCGAGCCGTTCGGTGCGGCCGGCGGCCCAGCACCGGAACTCGAAGTCCTGGTGCATCCCCGGCTCGGGGTCCATCCCGTACGCCTCGGCGATGCGGTCGGCGGTGCCGGCGGGTCCGTAGACGGGCAGCCGGCCGCGTCCCCAGCCGGCCGGGTTCCAGCGGATGGCCACGTGCATCCCGCACAGGTCCATGAAGTGGTCCGGGTGCAGGTGGGAGAGCAGGATGCCGTCCAGGTCCTCGAGCTCGACGTAGCGCTGCAGCACGCCGAGGGCGCCGTTGCCGAGGTCGAGCAGGATCCGCCAGGTGCGCGGGGTGACGCCGTCCGCGGCCACGCCCTCGGCGGTGAGGAGGTAGCACGAGGCGGGTGAGCCCGGGCCGGGGAAGGACCCGGAGGCCCCGATGATGGTCAGCTTCACGTCACACCCTCCTGCTCGGCGCCCAGCCGCACGAAGGCCGCCGAGCGCGTCGGGACCGGCGCGGCCGCGGGGCGGGGCGCGCCGATCGTCTCCAGGCGTCGCACGGACTCGACCTCGGGTCCGAGGAAGCGGCGCGCGAGGGCCTGGAAGTGGTCGGGGTCGCCGGTGGCGGCGAAGCGGTGGCGGGTGGCCTGGCCGGAGCCCGCGGCCGAGTGGGGGTGCTCGAGGCCGAGGCGGACCAGCTCCCGGTAGAGGTCCTTGGCGGTCTCCTCCGCGGAGGAGACGAGCGTGACGTCCTCCCCCATCACGAGCGAGAGGGCGCCGGTCAGCAGCGGGTAGTGGGTGCATCCCAGCACGAGGGTGTCCACGCCCGCCGCGCGCAGCGGGGCCGTGTACTCCCGGGCGGTCTCCAGCAGTTCGGGGCCGGTGGTGATGCCGGCCTCCACGAACTCCACGAACCGCGGGCACGCGACCGAGGTGATCTCGAGGTGCGGGGCGGCCGAGAACGAGTCCTCGTAGGCGCGGGACCCGACGGTCGCCTCGGTGCCGATCACGCCGATCCGGCCCGTGCGGGTGGCGGCCACGGCGCGGCGCACGGCGGGCTGGATCACCTCGATCACGGGGATGCCGTGGCCTCCCGTGTAGCGCTCGCGGGCGTCGCGCAGCACGGCGGCCGACGCGGAGTTGCACGCGATCACGAGCGCCTTGACGCCGCGCGCGACGAGCTCGTCCATGATCGCCAGGGCGAGGGCCCGCACCTCGGCGATGGGCCGCGGGCCGTACGGCGAGTGCTCCGTGTCGCCCACGTAGAGGATGGACTCGTGGGGCAGCTGGTCCATGATCGCCCGGGCCACGGTCAGCCCGCCCACGCCCGAGTCGAACACGCCGATCGGCGCGGCGGCGTCCACGGCGGCGCGCTGGCCGGTCACTGCTCGTCCTCCGCGTCCCCGGCGCCGGGCGCGGACTCGTCCGAGCCCTCGGGCAGCTCGCTGAGCATCTCCGTCATGAGCGTCTCCAGCAGCCACGAGGTGAAGTTGTAGAGCAGGGCCATGGTGGACTCGACGTCCTCCGCGCTGCGCCAGTCGTCCACGGCGTGCACGCGGGCGGCGTCCTCCTCGGTCTCGACGCCCAGGCGGGCGGCGAGGACGAGGCGCACGTCGTTGAGCGCGCGGCCGAAGGCCGGCGCCTGGTCGTGCGGGACCTCCACGCGCGTCGAGCGCAGCAGCTCGAGTGCCAGGCGCGCGTCCGCGAGCTTCCCCTCCGACAGGGCGTCCTCGGTCAGGGCCCGGTGGGCGCCCTGTTCGGCGGCGCCGGCCTGGGGCATCGCATCCGGCAGGAGGCGTGCGACGGCCGGGTCGGCGGGGGCCGAGCGCTGCGGCTCCGGGTCCTGGCTCAGGTGCAGCCCGGAGACCAGCCCCCAGAACGCGGCGTCGGACGCGTCCAGCCCGGCCACGGGGCCCGCGTCCTCCGCGGCGGACACGGACGGCGGCGCCGCCGGGAGATCTTCGGGCGTGTCGACGCCGTCGTCGGCGGCCGGGGCCCCGGCGGGGTCCGCCTCGGCGGGGCGCACGTCCGCGCGTCGGCCCTCGAGCAGGGCGACGACGTCCCTGACCAGCCCGCGCAGCAGGCGCACCTCCGGCAGCTCCAGCTGCGCCGTGTACCCCCGCCGCGTCCAGCGGAACCGTTCTGCCATGCCCCTCCTCAGTCCTCCGCCTGCTCGAGCGTGGCCCACAGCCCGTAGCCGTGCATCGCGCCCACGTGCAGCTCGGCCTTCTCCTTGGTGCCCGTCGCCACCACGGACCGGCCCCGCTCGTGGACCTCGAGCATGAGCCGCTGCGCCTTGGCCGCGGAGTAGCCGAAGTGAGTGCGGAACACGTAGGCAACGTAGCTCATCAGGTTCACCGGGTCGTTCCACACCACCACGTTCCACGGCCGGTCCCGGGTTGTGTCCTCGTGAGGCCGCTCCAGCAGGGCGGTGTCGGTGGCGCCGGCGGGGACGGACTCACCCGGCGCCGGACGCACGGCGCGCGGCGCGGACGGATCGTGGCGGGTCAGCACGGACATGCGCCCCAGTGTACGAGGCGGGCGGGCCAGGACCGGCCCCGCCACGGTCCACTAGGGTGGGCGCGTGAGCCAGAACCCCGTGCCCAGCGCCCCGCGGACCGCCGACGACTGGCAGATCCCCACGGCGCTGATGACCGACCACTACGAGCTGACCATGCTCCAGGCCGCGCTGAAGGCCGGCACCGCGCACCGCCGCTCCCGCTTCGAGCTGTTCACCCGACGCCTGCCCAGCGGCCGCCGCTACGGCGTGGTGGCCGGCGTGGGCCGCGCGCTGGAGGGCCTGTCCCGCTTCCGGTTCGACACGCCCGAGCTCGACTTCCTCGCGGACACCACCGCCCTCGACGACGCCACGCTGGCCTGGCTCGCCGACTACGAGTTCACGGGCGACATCGTGGGCTACGCCGAGGGCGAGGCCTACTTCCCGCACTCCCCCCTCCTGCAGGTGGAGTCGACGTTCGCCGAGGCGTGCATCCTGGAGACCTACCTGCTCTCCATCTACAACTACGACTCCGCCGTGGCCTCCGCCGCCTCCCGCATGACGGCCGTCGCGGACGGCCGCCCGTGCGCCGAGATGGGCTCGCGCCGCACGCACGAGGAGTCCGCCGTGGCCGCCGCCCGCGCCGCGGCCATCGCGGGCTTCACCGCGACCTCGAACCTCGAGGCGGGCCGCCGGTACGGCATCCCGACCGTCGGCACCGCCGCCCACTCCTTCACCCTGCTGCACGACTCGGAGCGCGCCGCCTTCGAGGCCCAGGTCGCCGCGCTCGGAGCGGACACCACCCTCCTCGTGGACACGTATGACGTGGAGCAGGGCGTGCGCACCGCGGTCGAGGTGGCCGGCCCGGCCCTGCGGAACGTCCGGGTCGACTCCGGCGACCTCGTGATCCAGGCCCACCGCGTGCGCGAGCTGCTCGACGAGCTGGGCAACACCGAGACCGGGATCATGGTCACCTCGGACCTGGACGAGTACGCGATCGCCGCCCTGCGCTCCGCCCCCGTCAGCTCGTACGGCGTGGGCACGCGCCTGGTCACCGGGTCCGGCGCGCCCACCGCCTCCATGGTCTACAAGCTCGTGGCCCGCCAGGACGACGACGGCACGTGGGTGGACGTGGCCAAGGCCAGTTCCGGCAAGGCCAGCCGGGGCGGCCGCAAGGAGGCCGCGCGCCGCCGCGACCCGCGGGGCCGGGCCACCGCCGAGGTGATCGGCGTCAACCGCAGCGCCGCGCCCGACGCCGACGACCGTCCCCTGCTGCACCGTTTCGTGCACGCCGGCGAGCTGGCCGAGGGCTGGACCGGCCCCGAGGCCGTGACCCGCGCCGCCGAGCGGCACGCCGCCTCCCTGCGCGAGCTGCCCGCCTCGGTGGGCCGCCTGCAGCCGGGCGACCCCGCCATCCCGACCATCTTCCTGGAGGACTGACCCATGGAGAACCTGAACCGCGCCCTGGTGATCGTGGACGTGCAGAACGACTTCTGCGAGGGCGGCGCCCTCGGCGTGACCGGCGGCGCCGCCGTCGCGGCCGGGGTCAGCGAGCACCTGGCCGAGCACGCGGACGCCTACGCGGCCGTGGCCGCCACGCGCGACTGGCACGTCGACCCGGGCACGCACTTCGCCGCGGCCACCGGCGCCGAGCCGGATTTCCGCACCACCTGGCCGGTGCACTGTGTGGCCGGCACCGCCGGCGCCGAGCTGCATCCCGACCTGGACGCCGAGCACCTCGACGCCGAGTTCCTCAAGGGCCTGCACACGGACGCCTACTCCGGCTTCGACGGCGCCCTCGGCGAGCCCGACGCCGTCCCGACCGGGGCCGCGGGCGAGCGCCCCTCCGGGACCGTCGGCCCGTACGGGGCCACCGCCGTGGCCGCGGCCGCCGTCGAGTCCGGCGCCCCCGGCCTCGACGAGTGGCTCCGTGAGCAGGGCGTGGACGCGATCACCGTGGTGGGCATCGCGACGGATCACTGCGTGCGCGCCACCGTGCTCGACGCCCTCGACGCCGGCTACGAGGTCACGGTGCTGACCGACCTGGTGGCCGGCGTCGACGAGGCGGCCGCCCAGGCCGCGCTCCACGAGATGGAGGCCGCCGGGGCCATCCTGGCGACCTCCTGAGCCCCGTGGACGACTTGCGGCCCGGTCGCGGCCGGTGCCCCGTCCGGCCCCACGACGGCGGCGACGGCGATACCGGCCTGGGCCCCGCCCTGCCCGTCCGCAGGGTGACGGAGCACGCGCTCGGCGAGCGCCTGGACCGCTCCGGCTGGCCGGCCACGGTCCCCGCGGTCCGGCAGCTGCTGGACGACGGACTGGACCTCGGACCGGCCACCGTCCTGGTCGGCGCGAACGGTGCGGGCAAGTCCACGCTCGTGGAGGCGATCGCGGAGGCCGCCGGGCTGAACCCGGAGGGCGGCACCCACCACGTCCGCCATTCGACGCGCGTCACCGAGTCCGCGCTGGCCGAGCACCTGCAGCTGACCCGCGGCGCCGGCGCGCCGCGCGGCGGCGTGTTCCTGCGGGCCGAGGCCATGCACGGGCTGTTCACCTACCTGGAGGGCGTGTCCAGGGGACCGAGCCTGCACCGCATGAGCCACGGGGAGTCCTTCCTCGCGTTCTGCCGCGAGCGGGCCTCGGTGCGCGGGCTATGGGTCCTGGACGAGCCCGAGTCCGCCCTTTCCTTCGAGAACTGCCTCGCCCTCACCGCCTTTCTGCTGGAACGGCTCGAGGCCGGCTGTCAGGTCCTGCTCTCCACGCACTCCCCGGTCCTCGCGGCCCTGCCGGGGGCGCGGATTCTCGAGGCCGGCGAGCACGGCCTGCGCGAGGCCCGCTGGGAGGACCTGGAGACCGTGGACCACTGGCGCCGTTTCCTCGCGGGCCCGGAGCGGTATCTGCGGCATCTGTGAGGCGGAGGGCGCAGAGACCCGTGCCGCCGGCCCTCCTCCACGCGTCGGCCGACACTGTGGCGGATATCACGTCATGGGGCAGAATGGCGGGACACCCGGTGCCCGACGCAGACGAGGAGAGCAGCCATGACCGACTCCCCCATCGCCGCCGACCGGGACGGCATCCGCTACCTCTCCGGAGCGATCCCGGCCGCCGACGACGTCCGCGCCCTCTACGACGCCGTGGGCTGGTCCGCCTACACGGCGGACATGGACACGCTCATGGGCGGGCTGCAGGGCTCGGCCACGGTGGTGACCGCCTTCGACGGCGGCCGTCTGGTCGGTCTGGCCCGCGTGGTCTCCGACGGCCACACCATCGCCTACCTGCAGGACATCCTCGTGGATCCGGGGCACCAGCGCCGCGGCATCGCCTCCGAGATGCTGCGCCGCGTCTTCGCCCGGTTCGGCCACGTGCGTCAGCACGTGCTGCTCACGGACACCGAGGAGCGCCAGCGCGCCTTCTACGAGGCCCATGGATTCCGCGAGTCCCGTGACGTGGAGGGCGACGAGCTGCGCGCCTTCGTGCGTTTCCAGTCCCGGGACGGCTGAATCCGGCGCTCAGGCCGCCACGGCCCGCCGCTGCCCCCGGGCGGGGGCGGCGGCGAGATCGCCGAGCCGCTCGGCCTCGTGCGGGCCGGGCTGCATGGCGCGCAGCGCGGTGACGATGGCCACGACGTCCACGAGCTCCTGGAACAGCGCGCCGACCAGGGCCGGGATGGCGCCCGTTGCGGCGATGACCATGAGGACCAGGGAGAGCGCGATGCCGACCCAGATCGACTGGGTCGCCACCTGCAGGGTGCGCTGGCCGGCGGCCACCGCGACGGCGACCTTGGAGACGTCGTCGGCGAGCACCACGACGTCGGCGGACTCGGAGGCGGCGGTCGTGCCGCGGGCGCCCATGGCCACGCCCACGTCCGCGGCGGCGAGCACGAGGGCGTCATTGACGCCGTCACCGACCATCATCACCGGGCGCTGCGGGCGCTCGGAGAGCAGGCGGACCTTGTCCGCGGGCAGCAGGTCCGCGTGGACCTCGTCGATGCCCGCCTCCCCGGCGATGTGCCGTCCGGTGGCCTCGGCATCGCCGTGAGCATGAGGACCTGTCGTGCGCCGAGGCGGTGGAGCGCCTGCACGGTGGCGGCGGACTCGGGGCGGATGCGGTCGGCCAGCAGCAGGACGCCGGCGGAGGCGCCGTCCACGGCCACGTAGACGGCGGACTGGCCGGGGGCGAGGTCGGCGGTGGCGGTGTCCGGGGCGGCCTGCGTGACGTAGACGCGCTTGCCGACGACGACGCGGCGTCCCTCCAGCACCGCCACGACGCCGTGGGTGGCCTCCTCCGTGGCATCCTGCGCGGTCGCCAGGGACAGCCCGCGTTCCTCGGCCGCCGTGCGGATGGCGTCGGCGAGCACGTGCACGGAGTACTGCTCGGCGGAGGCGGCCAGGCGCAGCAGCTCGTCCTGGGCGAAGCCGGCGGCCGGTCGCACGCCGACCAGCTCGGGGCGGCCGGCGGTGAGGGTGCCGGTCTTGTCGAAGCCCACGGTCTGCACGGAGCCGAGGGCCTCGGTGGTCCCGCCGGACTTCACGATCACCCCGGACGTGGCGGCGCGGGACATGCCGCCGAGGAAGGCCACCGGAGCGGCGATGAGCAGCGGGCACGGCGTGGCCACCACGAGCACCTCGGCGAAGCGGACCGGGTCCTGGGACAGCGACCAGGCCAGGCCGGCGATCAGGTAGGCGACGGCGGTGAACGGCACGGCGTAGCGGTCGGCCAGGCGCACCATGGGGGCGCGGGACTAGGCCGCCTGCTGCACGAGGGAGACGATGGCCGCGTACTGCGAGTCGGCCGCGGAGGCGGTCGCCTCGAGCACGAAGGCGCGGGTGCCGTTGAGCGCGTCGGACATCACGGCCGAGCCGGTGCGGTGCGTGACGGGCAGGGGCTCGCCGGTCAGGGAGGACTCGTCCAGGTCCACGGCGACCTCACCGCCGTCCTCGGCGGAGGCCATGATGCCGTCCACGGGAAGCACCTCGGCGGGACACACCAGGAGCCGGTCGCCGGCACGCACCTGCTCCACCGGCACGTCCTCCACGGAGCCGTCCGGACGCAGGCGATGCGCGCGCTGCGGGGCGCGGTCCAGCAGGGCAGACAGATCCCGCCGGGCGCGGCCGGCCGCGTAGTCCTCGAGGGCCTCCCCGCCGGTGAGCATCAAGCAGACGAGCACGGCGGCGAGGTACTCCCCCACCAGCACCGTGGCGACGATCGCGGTGACGGCGAGGATGTCCACACCTCAGTGCCCGCGCAGGAGGTCCCTGACCATGCCCACCGAGGTCCACGCGGTCACCACCAGGGCATACGCAGAGGCGATCCAGCGCGCCGGATCCTCCGCCCCCCACGTGCAGGCCAAGGGTGAGGGCGACAACGCCGAGCGTCGCCAGCACCCACGGGTACCGCGCGGCGAGGCCGAGGACAGCGGGGGGCGACGACGGCGGGGCGGTCGACGGGGACGGGGCGGACACGGGCATGGCGGCTCCTGACGACGTGCCCCCATTCCAGCCTGTCCGCGCGCTGGATTAGAGCCAGGCGAGACGAGCCTCAGCCCGCCGCGTGCGGGCCTTCAGGCCCAGTCGGCGGAGCCCCTCGCTGACGGGATGGCATGTCGCGCATCGCTTTCGGCAACATGTTCAACCATTTTTGCCCTCCTGAATGCAGAGTAAAAAACCCTCGCACTATCTGCAAATGACTCATCCGAGTTCCATGAATAGATGAAATAGTCAATATCAAGGATATCATAGACCCCAGCAATGTCGCACTCATGTGGAGTTAAGCCCACAGGCGCCAACTGCTTGGCGCGGAACTCTATAGACGTTAGATCATCAATTGGCCGTGATGACGGCCATTGGCCGACACCAAAAGTCCCACCGCCGAAGAGTCGCCCCGCCACGCGCTCCGCCTGCCGGATCCACCGAGGCCGCTGCTGCGCTTCGGCAGCAGCAAGGGCCTTAATGAGGCAAGGGTCGATATTTTCACGCATACATATGGAATCGATCTGAGACCACGTCTTCTGTCCGATGTCCTTAATGGAGTAATCGATTTCCATTTGCACATCCGGACCGGACCGGGTGTTGAATCGCTGGAAAGATATCGCCAAAACGGAAGCGAACAGGGCTGTCCAGAGTGCAATCACAAGCTCCCTGACCGACGGAACCAGGACAGAGAAGTGCGGGTATACCAACACTGCGACACTGCAATAAATCGTTGTGACAACTACAGACGCCGAAAGGTAGACAGTATTCACTGTAGACAATTGTCTCAATGCGCCCTTTGGGCTGAAAGTAGACCGAATTTCCGCCAAGGTCGAATAGGTCCAGAATACGAATGCTGACGTCCAATACGGGTCCCCTCCGGACTCCACGGCCAAGTTCAGGGCCAGGACAGTCACGGAAAATGTAGGTATTCCCCTGTATATAAGTAGATACTTTACCGAGCTTCCTCTTGGCATTAAATCAAGAGAGTCCCGAGCTGTCGCATACACTTCGGGCCATCTAGTGCCAATAGCCTGGTAAATTAGCCATAAAAATATTCCCCCTAAAGATCCGATTACGATTGACACACCCGCCCCCTAGAGTCTCGAATCTGGACCTCAGGTCCGGCCGACGAACCACCCGCGCAGGGTGCTCAGCCGCTTCTCCAGCTGCTCGCGGGAGGCCTGGGCCACGGCGGGGCCGCCGGAGATCTCCCGCAGGCGGTTGTGGATCACCCCGTGCGGCTGGCCGGAACGGGCCGCCCAGGCGGACACCGTCTTCGACAGCTCGGAGCGCAGCTCCTTCATGCGCCGGTGGTCCACGACGTCGGCGGGCTCGGCCGCCTGCGCACGCGGCCGGCGCTGGATCTGCTCGGCCTGCCGCTGCCGCAGCAGGGCGGAGACCTGCTCGGCGTCCAGCAGGCCCGGGATGCCGAGGAAGTCCTGCTCCTCCTCCGAGCCGACCGCGCCGCCGAGGCCGAACTCCCCGCCGTCGAAGAGCACCTTGTCGAAGCTGGCCCGGGACTCGAGGGCCTCGAACTTCTCCCGCGTCAGCGCGTCCGAGCCGCTCTCGGCCCGGTTGGCCTCCGCGATCAGGTCCTCCTCGGGGGCGTCCTCGAGGTCCTCGACGTCGACGGCGCCCTCCTTGCGGTCCAGCGCGTGGTCCCGCTCGAGCTCCATCTCGTTGGCCAGCAGCATGAGCGCGGGCACGGACGGCAGGAACACCGAGGCGGTCTCCCCACGCCGCCGGGAGCGCACGAAGCGGCCCACGGCCTGGGCGAAGAACAGGGGCGTGGACGTGGACGTGGCGTACACGCCCACGCACAGGCGGGGCACGTCCACGCCCTCGGACACCATGCGCACCGCCACCATCCACCGCTCGTCCGACGCGGCGAACTCCTCGATGCGGTCCGAGGCGCCCTTGTCGTCCGAGAGGATCACGGCCGGCCGCTGGCCGGTCAGCGCCTCGAGCTGCGCGGCGTACGCGCGCGCGTCCTGGTGGTCCGAGGCGATCACGAGGCCGCCGGCGTCGGGCACGTTGCGGCGCACCTCGCTGAGCCGCCGGTCGGCCGCGCGCAGCACGGACGGGATCCACTCGCCCGCCGGGTCCAGCGCGGTGCGCCAGGCGGAGGCGGTGATGTCCTTCGTGGCGGCCTCGCCGAGCTGAGCCTCCATGACCTCGCCGGTGGAGGTCTTCCAGCGCATCTGCCCGGAGTAGGCCATGAAGATCACCGGGCGCACCACGTGGTCCCGCAGCGCCGGGCCGTAGCCGTACGTGTAGTCCGCCTTCGACCGCTCGATGCCGTCCGCGCCGAGCTCGTAGCGGACGAAGGGGATGGAGGCGGTGTCGGAGCGGAACGGGGTGCCGGTCAGGGACAGACGCCGCGTGGCCGGCTCGAATGCCTCGCGGATGCCCTCGCCCCAGCTCAGGGCGTCGCCTCCGTGGTGGATCTCGTCGAGGATCACCAGGGTCTTGGCGGCCTCGGTGCGGTTCCGGTGCAGGACGGGCTTGTTCGCCACCTGGGCGTACGTCAGCGCCACCCCGCGGTACTCGGCGCCGTGCCGCCCGTCCGCGTTCTTGAAGTTCGGGTCGATCGCGATGCCCACGCGCGCGGCGTTGTCCGCCCACTGGCGCTTGAGGTGGTCCGTGGGCGCGACGACGGTCAGCCGCTGCACCACGCCGGAGTCCATCAGGATCTTGGCCACGCGCAACGCGAACGTGGTCTTGCCCGCGCCGGGGGTCGCGACCGTCAGGAAGTCCTGCGGTGCGGTCTCGAGATAGCGCTCCAGGGCCTCCTGCTGCCACTGGCGCAGCTTGGGGGCCGTTCCCCACGCCGCGCGCTCGGGCATGGCGGGAGGAAGGTCCTCGCCGATGTGGAACAGATCGTGCTGGACGCTGCCGTCCTGGGTGCCGCTCGTCAGGGAGCGGCCGTCAGCCACGGCCGCGGCCTCCGAACCAGCCACCGCGCTTGCCGCCGCCGTCGCCGTCGCCGCCGTCCTGCGGCTCGCGCAGGTCCTCGTAGATCTCCTTGCACGTGGGGCACACGGGGAACTTGTTCGGGTCCCGGCCCGGCACCCACACCTTGCCGCACAGGGCGATCACGGGGGCGCCGGTGACGGCGGACTCCGTGATCTTCTCCTTGCGGACGTAGTGGGCGAAGCGCTCGTGGTCGCCCGGCTCGATCTCCTGCCGCAGCTCCTCGCGCTCGAGGACGGACGTGCCGCCGCCGGCGGGCGCGAAGGGGTCGTTCAGGTCGGGTTCGCCGGTCACACTCATACGGGCCAGTCTAGCCGCGCCCCTCAGAAGGCGGCCACGGCCTGGTAGGTCTCGGCCTGCGCGCGGTCGTACCAGCGCGCCCCCAGGCGCACGCCCAGCCACAGCGCGACGGCGCCCCACACGAGCCCGAGGGCCACCGTCACCCAGCCCCACACGGCGGCCCCGGTGACGAGCCGGACGATGAAGGGCGCCAGGAACGGCACCGCGAGCGCGAGGCTCACCAGCAGCGAGGCGCCCTGGACGGGCATCGTGCGCATGGCCGCGCCCTGCGGCGTCTTGAACGGGCTGTCTCCCGGCTTCGGCACGGGGTACACGAAACGGGCGGAGACGAGTGCGGACAGCCCGGCGGTCGTCCCGAACAGGCCGAGGGCCAGGCCCAGCATCGGCGCCAACAGGGACCAGTCCCCCGCCGCCGCCACCGTCGCCGTCGTCACGAGCAGGATCATCGGCACCCCCCAGCCCGCCAGGCCCAGGACCCGGCCCCAGCGGTCGTCCACGCCCCGCACGCCCGAGACGACGTGCAGGTGGAACGCCGTGTGGTCGTAGGCGATGTCCGCGGAGATCGAGTAGGCCAGGGACCAGGCGGTGATCGGCCCGAGGACCAGCAGCAGGCCCAGTCCGGGACCCCCCTCCCCGGCCATGCCCCCGGTGAACCACAGCAGGACGGCCATGAGCGGGATGATGACGAGCCCGGCCGCGTACCGCGGATCGGCCAGCCAGTAGCGCTGGGCGCGGGCCGCGATCGCGGTGCGCGGGCCCGTGGCCCGTCGGCCCAGCCAGCGCAGCGGCATCGGGTCCGCTCCCGCGGCGACGCGGCGGGACCGACCGCCGCCCACGGCCACCGGCTCCACGGTGCGGCGCACGGCCAGGTGCCACAGGGCCAGGGCGGCCAGGCACCAGGCCGCCGCCACCGCGAGGTGGAGCGCGACGGCGGCGCCGCGGCCCTCGGCGGCCGCCCACGCCGCGGCGGGGCCCGCCCCGAACGGGGTCCACGCCGCGCCGCGGGCGACCTGGGGCGCGATCGCCAGGAAGTCCTCGAACGATGCGATGGCCTGCGAGAGGGCGACGCCGCCGAGCATGAGCGGGATGAACAGCAGGACGGAGACGACGTCCCGCACCCGACGCCGGCTCGCGTAGGCGGCCAGGAGGCCGGCGAGGCCGGAGCCGATCGCCACGGCGGTCACCGCGGTCAGCGCGCCCCCGGCCAGGCCCGCCGCCAGCGCGGCCGGCCGGTCCCACCAGCTGGCCCCCAGGCCCACCAGCACGGCCAGCGTGGCGAGCCCGACCGGCGTCGTGAAGGCGCTCAGGACCAGCCCGGCGATGAGGGTGCGGGCCGGGACGGGGAAGAGCACGAAGCTGTGCGGGTCGAGGGTGGCGTCCACGCCCGTGACGAACGGCGGGATGACGAGCCAGGCGAGCACCACGACGGCGGCGGCCAGCACGGTCGTGGCGCCGCGGGCCTCGTCCGGCAGGGCGGGCAGGCCCGTGACGAGCAGCGTCACCGCCACGGCGGCCATGCCGAGCACGTACAGCGCGCCGAGCACGCTCATCACCAGGGTGAACGGGGACCGCCGCCACTGGTTCAGGGTCAGCGTCCAGCGCAGTCGGACGAGCGTCAGAGCCATGCCAGCCCCTCCGAGCCGTGGCGGCCGCCGACGAGGTCCACGAAGCGGTCCTCGAGGTCGTGCCCGTCCCGGACCTCCTCGAGCGTGCCGGCGGCCCGCAGCGTCCCGGCCGCGATCACGGCGACGTGGGTGCACATGCGCTGGACGAGGTCCATCACGTGGCTCGAGACGATCACGGTGCCGCCCCGCTCCACGTACGAGTGCAGGATGTCCCGGATGTTCGCGGCGGAGACCGGGTCCACGGCCTCGAACGGCTCGTCCAGGACGAGCAGGTCCGGGGCGTGGACCATGGCGGCCGCCAGGGACACCTTCTTGGTCATGCCGGCGGAGTAGTCGGCCACGAGCTTGCGGCCGGCGTCCTCCAGGTCCATCACCCGCAGCAGGTCCGCGGTCCGCTCGGCCACGGTGTCCGCGTCGAGGCCATGCAGCAGCCCGGCGTAGGTCACGAGCTGCGCGCCCGTGAGGCGGTCGAAGGTGCGCACGCCGTCGGCGAGCACGCCGACCCGTCGCTTGGCCTCGAGGGGCTGCTCCCACACGTCGACGCCGTGGATCCAGGCGCGGCCGTGGTCCGGGCGCAGCAGACCGGTGGCCATCGACAGGGCGGTGGTCTTGCCCGCCCCGTTGGGCCCGACCACCCCGAAGAACGACCCGGCCGGGACGTCCAGGTCCAGCGCGTCCAGCGCCAGCTTGTCCCCGAACCGCTGGGTCAGCCCGCGTGTGACGAGGGCGAGGTCCGGATCGGGGGCGTCCGCCGCGCGCCGACGGGCGGCGGCCGCGAGGTGGGCGGGGGCAGGCTCAGGCTCGTGCGGAGTCATGCCTGGGACGTTACCCACCGTCAGGCGGCCACGGCGACCCCCTCAAGGATGAACCGTGGGCCCCTCAGAACAGCGCTGCGGCCAGCCGGCGCCGCGAGGCCTGCACACGGGGGTCGTCCGTGCCCACCACGGTGTAGAGGTCCACGAGGTGGGCGCGCGCCGTCTCCCGGTCGTCGCCGGGGTGGAGGGCGATGAACCGCACGAGCCGGGCGAAGGCGTCCTCCACGTGGCCGCCGAGCACGTCCAGGTCCGCGACGGCGAGCTGGGCGGCGACGTCGTCCGGGCCGTCCGCGGCGGCCGCGCGCACCGCCGCGGCGTCGGCGTCACGGGTGCGCAGCATGAGGCGGGCCGCCGACAGGCCCTGCTGGGCCACGGCATCCGCGGGGCTGTCGGCCAGCGCCGCCTCCCACGCCGAGACGGCCCCGGGCAGGTCATCGGCGGCGAGGGCCTCATGGGCGGCCCGGTGCAGCGGCGGCACGGGCGGAGCCTCCGCAGCCGCGGCGTCGGCGTCCTGGCGCGCCGGGGCGACGGGGGGCACGGTGCCGGCGACGCCGTTCTGACGGGCCACCTCGAGGATCTCCCCCATGAGCTGGCGCAGCGTCTCCTCCGGCACCTCCTGATTGACCAGCGGCACCGGCTGCCCCGCCACCACGGCCATGACCGCGGGGCCGGCCCCCAGGCCGAGCGCCTGCAGCACGGCGGGCTCCTTCGCCACGTCCAGACGCGCGAGCACGAGCCGTCCCGCCTGGGCGTCGGCCGCGTCCGCGAACTGGCGGTAGAGCGCCTCGCTCGCCGCATCCCCGGGCACGTGCAGGTGCAGCAGCACCGGCACCTGGGCGGAGAGCTGGACCAGCTGCTGCAGCAGACCCTGGTCGGCGTCCGCGATCACCCACGAGCCGCCGCCGGCGCCGGCGTCGGCCCCCGGCGCGGTGCGCCCGGCCGGGGCCGGGGTGCCGAGCGAGGACAGGTCGACGGCGCCGCGCAGGTGGGACGGGGCGTCGGAGGGGGGCTGGGCGGTCACGTCGGTCACGATCCTTCCGGTCCGGGGCCGCCCCGTCGCCGGGGCGAGGGGCGTTGTCACTGGGCCCCACGGTAGCCTCCCGGGCGCGGCGCGGTCAGGCCGGGGCCCTGACGTACGCTGAGCGCGTGGAGGAGAAGGAGACCGCATCCGGCCCGGATGCCACCGGCGTCGCCGACGTCCGCGCCCCGGCCGAGCCCGAGGGCGCCGAGCAGCCGCCCGTGGCCGGCGTCCCCGTGGAGCCGGTCGGGGTGGCCGCCGCGCCGCGGTCGCACGGGCCGGCGCCCGCCGGGCGTCGTCGACTGCCCCGCCTGGGCTCGGTCCTGCGGCGGCGCCGTCCCTTTCTCGAGGAGGACCGGGTGGACCCCGAGTCGGTCCCCGTCGACGGCGCCGAGGATCCGGCGGTCGCGGCCGTGGTCGTCGAGTCCCCCGTGCTGACCGGCTTCCTGCTCGCGGTCGGCGTGGCCCTGGCCATCGGCGTCGTCTCGGTGCTGCGCACGAACGGGCAGCTGATCGTGTGGATCGCCGCCGCCCTGTTCATCGCCCTGGGCCTGGACCCGCTGGTGCGCCGGGTCGAGGCCTGGGGCGCGCCCCGCTGGGTCGGCGTGCTCACGGCCGCGCTCGGCCTGGCCGCCGTGGCCGGGGCGTTCGTCGCCCTCCTGGTCCCCACGGTGATCGAGCAGTCCACGCAGCTGGTCCAGGACCTGCCGGCCATCATCGACGGGGTGATGACCGCCGAGTGGTTCGTGCAGCTCGACGAGGAGTTCCACCTCGAGGAGGCCGTCCGCGCCCAGACCGAGCGCCTCGCCGCCGACGGCGTCGCCGTCACCGACCTGTTCGGCGGGCTCCTCGGCTTCGGCCAGACCGTGCTGAACGCCGTCTTCTCGGTGCTCGTGGTGGTCGTGCTGACGCTGTACTTCCTCTCCTCCCTGCCGCACATGAAGTACTGGGCCTACCGGCTCGCACCGCGTTCGCGCCGGCCCCGGATCGAGGCGCTGTCCGAGCAGATCACCTCCTCGGTCGGCCACTACGTGATGGGCCAGTCCTTCGTGGCCGCCCTCAACGGCGCGGTGGCGTTCACGGCGCTGGCCATCGCCGGCGCCCCCTTCGCCGTCCTGCTCGCCGCGATCGCCGCCTTCATGGCGTTCATCCCGCTGGTGGGCGCCGCGATCGGCGGCACGCTGCTGACCCTCGTGAGCCTGCTGACCTCGTGGCAGACCGCCGCCGTGTTCGCGGCCATCTACTTCGTCTACCTGCAGATCGAGGCCTACGTCATCTCGCCGCGTGTCATGGCGCGCGCGGTGTCCGTGCCGGCGGCCGTGGCCGTGATCGCGGTGATCGCCGGTGGCGCGCTGCTGGGCGTCCTCGGCGCCCTCATGGCGATCCCGCTCGCCGCCGCGCTGCTGCTGCTGGTCCGCGAGGTCTTCATCCCCCGCCAGGACGCCCGGTAGGCCCACGACGGCGGCGCGGCCCGGACCGTCGCGGTCAGCGGCTCGGGCGGGTGCGCCAGCACACCGGGTGCCAGTGCCGCCGGTCCGCTCCCGCGTCCTCGTCCCCCATGATCCAGTCGGCGCGCCAGGCCACGAGGTGCGCCTGGCCCTGCCGGATCACCCGGCCGCAGCCGGGGCACGTGTAGTCCTTCACCGCGCGCCACGCGGGGATCTGCCGGACGTGCCAGCCGCCGTCGGACCCGGACTGGCGCGAGTAGCCCGCGTCCAGGCCGAGGAGCTCCTCGAGCGGGTCGGCGCGCCCCGGCGACGGCCGGGACCGCCGGGAGGCGCCGGAGGCCCCGCGCTCGCTCCGCCGAGGCGCGGACGAGCGGCGGGGGCGGTTCGAACGGGGCATGCCTCCATGCTGGCACACGAGCCGGTGGGCGCGGTCCGCCTAGGATGGACCGGTGCGACTCGTCATTGCCCGCTGCTCCGTGACCTATGAGGGCCGCCTGAACGCCCACCTGCCCACCGCCACCCGCCTGCTCATGGTGAAGGCGGACGGCTCGGTGCTGGTGCACTCCGACGGCGGCTCCTACAAGCCCCTCAACTGGATGTCGCCGCCCGCGACCCTGCACGTGGAGGAGCCCTCCCCCGACCAGGCCGACCAGGGAGTGACGCAGGTCTGGCGCGTGCAGGCCAAGAAGTCCGACGACCGGCTCATCGTGCTCATCGAGGAGGTCCTGGCGGACGACTCCCACGAGCTCGGCGTGGACCCCGGCCTCGTCAAGGACGGCGTGGAGGCGGATCTGCAGCGTCTGCTGGCCGAGCAGATCAGCCTGCTCGGCGACGGCCACACCCTCGTGCGCCGCGAGTACATGACGGCGATCGGCCCCGTCGACATCCTGGCCCGCGACGCCGACGGCGGCACCGTGGCGGTCGAGCTCAAGCGCCGCGGGGACATCGACGGGGTCGAGCAGCTCACCCGCTACCTCGAGCTGATGAACCGGGACCCGCTCCTGGCGCCCGTGCGCGGCGTGTTCGCGGCCCAGCAGATCAAGCCCCAGGCCCGCACCCTCGCCGAGGACCGCGGCATCCGCTGCGTCACCCTCGACTACGACGCCATGCGCGGCGTGGACGACGCCGAGTCCCGCCTGTTCTGAGACGCCGGGCGGGCTCAGCGACGCCAGAAGGACGACGCCGCGGACGGCCCCGCCTCGCTCCAGGCGCGCAGGGCGCCGGCGTCGTCGGGGTCGACGACGACGCGCACCGGACGTGCTCCGGCGCTCAGCTCCAGGACGGTCCGACCGGCCTCGTCCGCCGGGAGGCGGTCGATCTGCAGGCGGCTCCGGTCCGCGCTCCAGCGCTCCCGCGAGAGGCGCCAGCCCCCGGTGAGGCGCAGGCGGGACTCGTCGTACACGCCGATCACACGCTCACGCCCCGGGCCCTCCCGCTCCAGGACCGCAGGGAAGGCGGCCGTGACACGGGCGAGGGCCCGGCGCCGCATCACCAGGGCGAGTGCCGACAGCACGATGACTGCCACCACGGTCGCCGAGGCGATGAGCACCGGGCCCTCCACCGTCAGGTCCTGCCGCGCCGCGTCAGGCCGCCGCGGCGTCGCCCAGCCGGGCGGACGTCGCGGCGATCACGACACGGTCGTGGTCCACGGAGAAGAAGCCGCCGCGGGCCTGCGCGGTGACGGTGCCGCCGTCCGTGGTCCGCACCACGACCTCGCCGTCGCCGAGGACGGCGAGCATCGGGGTGTGGCCCGGGAGGATGCCGATCTCACCGTTGACGGTGCGCGCCGACACGGCCGACGCGGCGCCCGACCAGATGGACCGCTCCTCGGAGACGATCTCGACGTTGAGCTCAGCCATGATCGATCAGCCCTCGGCCTGGATCTTGGCCCACTCGCGCTCGACGTCGTCCAGGCCGCCCACGTTGTAGAAGGCCTGCTCCGCGACGTGGTCCAGGTCGCCGTCGGCGATGGCCTTGAAGCCCTCGACGGTGTCCTTGACCGGCACGGTGGAGCCCTCGACGCCGGTGAACTGCTTGGCGGTGTAGGTGTTCTGCGAGAGGAACTGCTCGATCTTGCGGGCGCGGCCCACGGTGATCTTGTCCTCCTCGGAGAGCTCGTCCACACCGAGGATCGCGATGATGTCCTGCAGCTCCTTGTTCTTCTGCAGGATCTGCTTCACGCGGATGGCCACGTCGTAGTGGTCCTGGCCCACGTACTGCGGGTCGAGGATGCGCGAGGTCGAGGCCAGCGGGTCCACGGCCGGGTACAGGCCACGGGACGCGAGGTCACGGGTCAGGTTGGTGGTCGCGTCCAGGTGCGCGAACACGTTGGCCGGGGCCGGGTCGGTGTAGTCGTCCGCGGGGACGTACACGGCCTGCATCGAGGTGATGGAGTGGCCGCGGGTCGAGGTGATGCGCTCCTGGAGCACACCCATCTCGTCCGCCAGGTTCGGCTGGTAGCCCACGGCGGAGGGCATGCGGCCCAGCAGCGTGGAGACCTCGGAACCGGCCTGCGAGAAGCGGAAGATGTTGTCGATGAACAGCAGCACGTCCTGGTTCTGCACATCGCGGAAGTACTCCGCCATGGTCAGCGCGGACAGGGCCACACGCAGACGCGTGCCCGGCGGCTCGTCCATCTGGCCGAACACGAGGGCGGTGTCCTTCAGGACGTCCGCCTCGTCCATCTCGACCCAGAGGTCGTTGCCCTCACGGGTGCGCTCGCCGACGCCGGCGAACACGGAGGTGCCGCCGAAGTTGCGGGCCACACGGGTGATCATCTCCTGGATGAGCACGGTCTTGCCCACGCCGGCGCCGCCGAACAGGCCGATCTTGCCGCCCTTGATGTAGGGGGTCAGCAGGTCGATGACCTTGATGCCGGTCTCCAGCATCTCGGTGGAGCCCTCGAGGGACGCGAAGTTCGGGGCCGGGCGGTGGATCGGCCAGCGGTCCTCGGCCTGCAGCTGCGAGGCGGGCATGTCCAGGGTCTCGCCGAGCACGTTGAAGATGTGGCCCTTCACGGCGTCGCCGACCGGCACCGAGATGGGGGCACCGGTGTCCACGACGTCGGTGCCGCGCACCAGGCCGTCGGTGGACTGCAGGGAGATGGCGCGGACCATGTTGTCGCCGAGGTGCTGGGCGACCTCGAAGGTGACCGTGCGGCGCTGGCCGTTGAAGTCGATCTCGGTGGTCAGCGCGTTGTAGATCTCCGGCATCGCGTTGGCCGGGAACTCGGCGTCGATCACGGGGCCGATGACGCGGGACACGCGTCCGGTGGCACCGCCGGTGGGGGTCCCGGTGCCCTGGTCAGTGATGGTGGCAGTCATCTCTCTCACTTCTATCGTGTGTGGATGGCGAGTCTGGTGAGTCCCGAACGGGCTCAGGAGTTGTTGAGCGCGTCCGCGCCCGCGATGAGCTCGGTGAGCTCCTGGGTGATCTCGGCCTGACGGGCGTTGTTCATCAGGAGGGTGTAGTCCTTGATGAGGCTCGTGGCGTTGTCGCCCGCCGACTTCATGGCGCGCTGACGGTTGGCGAGCTCCGAGGCCGCCGACTGCAGCATCGCGTTGAAGATGCGCGACTCGATGTACTTGGGCAGCAGCGCGTCGAGGACCTCCTCCGCGTCCGGCTCGTACTCGTAGAGCGGCAGCACGTCCTCGGCGGTGGCGGCCTCCTCCTCGACGACCTCGAGGGGCAACAGGCGCACCACGTGGGGGTTCTGCTTCACGAGCGAGACGAACTCGGTGAACACGACGTGGATCTCGTCCACGCCGCCGTCCGCCGTGTCCGTGAGGAACGCATCCACGAGCACCTCGCCGATCTCGGCGGCGCGCTCGGCGACGGGGGCGTCCGTCTGACCGGTCCACAGCTTCTTGTAGCCGCGGCCGCGGAAGTCGAAGTACGTCTGCGCCTTGCGGCCGACGACGTACACGTCCACGTCCTTGCCCTCCTCGCCGAGGCGGGTGAGGAGCTGCTCGGCCTTGCGCAGCACGTTCGCGGAGTACGCGCCGGCGAGGCCGCGGTCCGAGGACATGATGAGCACGGCCGCCCGGGTCGGGTTCTCGGGCTCCGTGGTGAGGACATGATCGATGTCGTGCTGGCTCGACACGGCCGAGACGGCGCGGGTGATCGCGTTCGCGTAGGGCAGCGACGCGCTGACGCGCTCACGTGCCTTGGTGATGCGAGACGTGGCGATCAGCTCCATCGCCTTGAAGATCTTCTTCATCGACGACGTCGACGCGATCTTCTGACGGTAGACCCGGATCTGGGCTCCCATGGTGGTCCTTTCCCTGGCGGGAGGGCGGCCCGGCGTCGTCCCCGTGGGGTCCGACGCCGGACCGCTCCCTCACCGACCGGCGGTCAGCGCTTCTGCTTGGTGATCTGCTCCTGCGCGACCTGGTCCTGCTCGATCGCGCGGTGCTCCTCGTGGCCGGCCTGCACGCCGCCGTCCTCGGAGGACTGGAAGCCCTTGGAGAACTCGGCGACGGCCGACTCGAGCGCGGACACGGTGCCGTCCTCGAGCTTGCCGGTGGAGGCGATGTCGGTCAGGACGGAGGTGTGGCGACGCAGGTGGTCGATGAACTCGCGCTCGAAGCGCAGCACGTCCTGCACCGGCACCTCGTCGAGGTGGCCCTTGGAGCCGGCCCAGATGGACACGACCTGCTCCTCGACCGGGTAGGGCGAGTACTGCGGCTGCTTGAGCAGCTCCATGAGGCGCTCACCGCGGGCGAGCTGGCGGCGGGTGGCCGGGTCCAGGTCGGAGGCGAACATGGAGAACGCCTGCTGGTCGCGGTACTGCGCCAGGTCCAGCTTCAGCGTGCCGGAGACCTTCTTCATGGCCTTGACCTGGGCGGCGCCGCCCACGCGGGACACCGAGATGCCCACGTCCACGGCAGGACGCTGGTTGGCGTTGAACAGGTCCGACTGCAGGAAGATCTGGCCGTCGGTGATGGAGATGACGTTGGTCGGGATGTAGGCCGACACGTCGTTCGCCTTGGTCTCGATGATCGGCAGGCCGGTCATCGAGCCTGCGCCCATCTCGTCCGAGAGCTTGGCGCAGCGCTCGAGGAGCCGGGAGTGCAGGTAGAAGACGTCGCCCGGGTAGGCCTCGCGGCCCGGCGGGCGGCGCAGCAGCAGGGAGACGGCGCGGTAGGCCTCGGCCTGCTTCGACAGGTCATCGAAGATGATCAGCACGTGCTTGCCGCCGTACATCCAGTGCTGGCCGATGGCCGAGCCGGCGTAGGGGGCGAGGTACTTGAAGCCGGCCGGGTCGGACGCCGGGGAGGCCACGATGGTGGTGTACTCCAGGGCGCCGTGCTCCTCCAGCGTGGCGCGGACGCCGGCGATGGTGGAGGCCTTCTGGCCCACGGCCACGTAGACGCAGCGGACCTGCTTCTCGACGTCGCCCGACTCCCAGTTGGCCTTCTGGTTGAGGATCGTGTCGACGGCGATCGCGGTCTTGCCGGTCTGGCGGTCACCGATGATCAGCTGACGCTGGCCACGGCCGATCGGGATCATGGCGTCGATGGCCTTCATGCCGGTCTGCAGCGGTTCGTGGACCGACTTGCGCTCGGTCACGGTCGGCGCCTGCAGCTCGAGGGCACGGCGGCCCTCGGCCTCGATCGGGCCCAGGTCGTCGATGGGCTGGCCCAGCGGGTCCACCACGCGGCCCAGGAAGGCGTCGCCCACCGGGACGGAGAGGATCTCGCCGGTGCGCTGCACCTCCATGCCCTCGCGGATCTCCTGGAACTCGCCGAGGACGACGACACCGATCTCGCGGGTGTCGAGGTTCTGGGCCAGGCCCTGGATGCCGTTCTCGAAGCGCAGCAGCTCGTTCGCCATGACGGAGGGCAGACCCTCCACACGAGCGATGCCGTCCGCCGCGGAGATGACACGGCCGACCTCGGTGCGATCGGTGCCCGACGGTTCGTACGATGCCGCGAAATCATTCAAGGCATTGCGGACATCGTCAGCGTTGATGGTCAATTCGGCCATCTGCAGTCCCTGCTCTCTGTGCTTGGTGATCATCGACGTGACGATGATGCTTACGTTCGTGGGTGTTCCGGATGCGGGCGGGAGCCGGCGTCAGCCGGCCATCCGCCGCTGGAGGTCGTGGAGGCGCGAGGCCATGGACCCGTCGACGACGTCGTCGCCGACCTGGACGCGGATGCCGCCCACCACGTGGGGGTCCACCGTCACGTCCATGACGAGATCGCGGCCGAAGGCGCGGCGCAGGCCCAGGGCCAGCCGCTCCTGCTGCTCGGCCTCGAGCGGCCGGGCCACGGTCACCTCGGCGATCCACTGGCGCTGCCGCTCGGCGACGACGTCCGCGGCCTTGCGGACGGCGGCCGACGGCTTCAGGCCGCGCGGGGCCGAGACGGCGCGCTCGACCAGCAGTCGGCCGGCCGGGCTGGCCGACTCGCCCAGGAGACGACCGGCCAGAGCGGCCCGTGCCTCGAGGGGTGCGTGCTGATCGGTGAGCGCCCGCTGCACCTCGTGCGAGTCCTCCACCGTGCGGTTGAAGGCCAGCAGCTCGCCCGAGAGGGCGGCCAGGCCCGCGTGTCCGCCGCGTGCGGCCTCCGCGGCGGCCGCGTGCGCGGCCACCGTCTCGAGGGCGTCCCCGAGATCGCGCTCCGCCGACCAGCGGCGGCCGGCCAGGTCCTTCAGGACCTGCAGTGCACCGGGGGTCACCCGGGCGCCGAACAGCGAGTCGACGAGGCCGTGACGGCGCTCGGTGGTCCAGGCGGGGTCGGTCAGGGCGCGGCGCAGCGCGCCGTGCTCGTCCACCACGTCCAGCGCGCCGAACAGCTCGCGTGCCAGGGCCACGCCGCCCTCGTCCAGCACCGGACCGACGGCCTCCAGGGAGGCGGCCAGGGAGTCCCTCGATGCGCCCGTCATCATTCGGCGACACCTGCGCTCTGGTGACGGTCCAGGTCAGCCAGGAAGCGGTCGACCACGCGCTGCGAGCGGGCGTCGTCCTCGAGGGACTCGCCCACGATCTTGCCGGCCAGGGTCGTGGCCAGCGAGCCGACCTCGCCCTTGAGCTGCGCGGCGGCCTGCTGACGCTCGGCGGCGATCTGCGCCTGCGCCTGCTCGGAGATGCGCGTCGCCTCGGCGGTCGCGCGCTCGCGCGCCTCGGCCACGATCTCGGCGGCCTCGGTGCGGGCATCCTCGCGGATGCGGTTCGCCTCGGTGCGGGCGTCCGCCAGCTGCGACTCGTAGTCCGCCATCATCGCGTTCGCCTCGGCCTGGGCCTTCTCAGCCTTGGCCAGACCGCCCTCGATCGCCTCGACACGGTCCTGGTAGGACTTCTCGAGGGTCGGGACGATGAACTTGATGACGATGAACATGAGCAGGGCGAAGCCCACCACGACGACGAGGATCTCCCACGGGTTGGGGATCAGGGGGTTGGCCCCCTCAGCCGCCGCGAGGATCAGTCCGTTGCTGATCATGTTTCAACCATCCTTCGGTCAAGAGTCCTGTGGAGATGGAGCACCGACGGTCTCACCGTGCGGGCGCTCCGTGGACGCGGCGCGTCAGGCGCCGATGACGAAGGCGAAGACGAGGCCCAGGATGGCGAGGGCCTCGGCGAGCGCGAAGCCCAGGAGGGCGATCGGCTGCAGGATGCGCTGGGCCTCCGGCTGACGGGCGACGCCGTTGATGTAGGCGGCGAAGATCAGGCCCACGCCGATGGCGGAGCCGATGGCGGCGAGGCCGTAGCCGATCATGTTGAGCGAACCGTGCAGTTCCATGGTGTTCCTTTCACGAGGCCGAGGTGTCCGGCCGGGTTGTGGAGGGTCGGCCTCCCGGGTGGTCCTCCTGCGGAGGGCCGGGAAGACTGGTGGCGGGCTCTCCCGCCGTACCGCGGCCGCCTGGGTCGTGCCCGAGGCGGCCCCGGAAGATCAGTGGTCGTTCGCGTCGATCGCGCCCTGGATGTAGATCGCGGTCAGCAGCGTGAAGACGAAGGCCTGCAGGTACATGATCAGCAGCTCGAGGAAGTACAGGGCCACCGAGCCGAGGATGACCAGGATGCCGGTGCCCTGCAGGGCCAGGCTGCCGGTCTGCGTGATCAGGTAGGCGGCACCGGCGCCGGCGAGCATCACGATCATGTGGCCAGAGAGCATGGTGGCCATCAGACGCAGGGAGTGGGTCAGCGGGCGCACGATGAAGTTGGAGATGATCTCCAGCGGCACGAGCAGCGGCAGGATCCAGCCGGGCACACCCGAGGGCACGACGGCCAGCTTCAGGTAGCGCACGCCGTGGCGCTTGATGCCGACGCCGATCCAGATCGCGTAGACGATGAGGGCCAGGCCGTAGGCGGCGCCCGCGTGGGAGAAGGTCGGCAGCTGCAGCACCGGGATGGCGCCGAACAGGTTGTTCAGCAGCACGAAGAAGAAGATGGAGAAGAGCAGCGGGACCCACTGCTTGAAGTTCTTCTCGCCCAGGATGTCCTTCGCGATGTCGTTCCGGACGAAGGAGTAGCCGGACTCGGCGAGCCACTGGGCCTTGCCGGGCACGAGCCGGGGACGGCGCATGGCCCACGCGAAGAAGGCGGTGATGAGCACTACGGAGAGCAGGACGAGCAGCATCTGCTTGCCGAAGCCGGTGCCGTACTCCGCACCCCAGGGGAAGATCTCCGGGAGGTGACCATCAGAGATGGTGGGGGGCACGAATGATGCGTTGGCCAGCACGAGGGTCAGCACGCGGTTCCTCTCCGAAGTGATGCAGTCGACGGGACCGCAGCCTCGTCCCCGGACCACAGGCGGGCGCCGCGACATTGCGGGGGTACCGGTGCGATGCGAGACACGGATGGCGGCAGGTGGGCGCCGTCGAAGTGTTCGCCGCCAACGATACCAAACGGTGACCCGTGCTCCGTACCGCAGAAGGGGCCCACGACATGGCCCCCGGCTCGGTGTCTTCGCCCCTCGGGCGGGTCAGTCGGTGTAGATCCCGCGGCGGGTCCGCGCGAAGACGAGGACCTCCGCGGCCTGCCAGACGAGGATCGTCACGAGGGCGGCGATCGCCGCCGCGTCCGCCCGGACCCAGCCGGGGCGGGGCAGGACCCCCAGCAGCACCGCGAACACCGCGATCTTGAGCACGAACAGCCCCACGCTGACCGGCAGCGCCGCCTCGCGCGCCCGGTCCCAGACGAGTGCCGTCGTCGCCCCGGTGAGCGCCGAGAGCGCGAGCACCGCGCCGCCGCCCAGCAGGGCGCTCCCGGCCGCCTCCCCGCCGACGGAGAGCAGCCACGCGGCGCACGTGATCGCCAGGGCAGCCCCCGCCGCGGTCAGGGACCACCCGAGGATCCCCCACCAGCCGCGGCGGTTCTCCCAGCGGCGCCGGCGTCGGCGGCCGCCCGCCCGGGTCACGCGTCCCCCCGCTCGTCCGGGTGGGCCGCGGCGTCGTGCCGGTCCGCGCGACGGCGCTCCACGATCGGATGCAGGGTGAGGTAGCCGGCTCCGGCCAGGGCCACGGCGAGCACGGGTAGGACGATCATGTGGTCCACGAAGTTCAGGGACACCGCGCCCCATGCCACGAGGAACGCCCAGAGCCAGAGCAGCGCGACGGCCTGCGCCTGGGTGTAGCCGCCGTCCACGAGCTTGTGGTGCAGGTGCCCGCGGTCCGCCGAGAAGGGGCTGGTGCCCTTGGCCGTGCGCCGCAGCACGGCCAGGGCGAGGTCCGCGAGCGGCAGGGCGAGGACGGCGACGGGCAGCAGGATCGGCGTGTAGGCGGGGACGTTGCGGAAGCGCATCCCGTCCAGGGCGTTGACGTCGGCGGTCACGGCGACCGCGGCCGCGGCCATCAGCAGGCCGATGAGCATGGCCCCCACCTCGCCCATGAAGATGCGGGCCGGGGACAGGTTCCACGGCAGGAAGCCCACGCACGCGCCGACGAGCAGGGCCATGAGCAGGGTGGCGAGGTTGGCGTAGTCGAACTGGTTGATGGTCCGCGTCAGCAGATACGAGTAGACGAAGAAGGCCGAGCCGCCGATCAGCGCGACGCCCGCCGCCAGGCCGTCCAGACCGTCCACGAAGTTGATCGCGTTCATCGTCAGCACCACGGCGAACACGGTGAGGATGACCTGCGTGGTCTCGTTCCCCACCGGGATCCAGCCCACCGGCATCGCCTCGATGCGGATCCCGCCCAGGGCCACCGCGAGTCCGGCCAGCACCTGGCCGGCCATCTTCACCCACCAGCGCAGGTCCCACATGTCGTCGGCGATGCCCACGACGAGCACGACGGCGACGGCGACCAGGAGCCCGCGCATCGCGGCGTCGTCCGCGTAGATCCCCTGGAGGAACGGCACGACTCCCCCGACGGCGAATCCCACCAGCACGGCCGCGGCCATGGCCACGCCGCCCAGCTTCGGCACGGGGTGCCGGTGCACATCCCGCTGGCGCAGCGGGGTGAACACGTGCGCGCGCAGCCCCAGCCGGCGCATGAGGGGCGTCAGGGCCCCGCAGGCGACGGCCGTGACCATGACCAGGACGAGATACGCGCGCATGGGGGCCGGTCAGGCCTCCCGGTCGGCGGGGCGCGCCGCGGCGGCGTCGTCGGCGGCCGCGATCCGCTCGGCGGCGACCGGCGGCTCCTCGCCCTCGGCGAGCAGGTCCGGCACCACCGCGCGCAGCTCCTCCAGGGGCACGGAGCCCTGCCGGGCCACGCGGAACGGGGTGACGGTGCAGTCCACGATCGTCGAGGGATCCCGGCTCTCGCGGGGGCCGGCGTCGAGGTAGAGGGCCACGGACTCCCCCAGCATCGAGCGGGCGGCGTCGGCGGTGGTGGCGGCGTCCATGCCGGTGCGGTTCGCGCTGGAGACGGCCATGGGGCCGACGGCGTAGAGCAGTTCGCGGGCCACCGCGTCGTCGGGCACGCGCAGGGCGACGGTGCCGCGGGTCTCGCCGAGGTCCCAGGTCAGCGTGGGCTGGGACTTGAGGATGAGCGTGAGGGCGCCGGGCCAGAAGCGCCCGGCGAGGGCCTCGGCCTCCTCCGGCACGTCGTACGCGAGGCCGGCCATGACGCGGCGGTCCGCGATGAGCACGGGCGGCGGCATGGTGCGGCCACGGCCCTTGGCGGCCAGCAGCACGGCCACGGCCAGCGGGGAGAACGCGTCCGCTCCGATGCCGTAGACGGTGTCCGTGGGCAGGACCACGCAGCCGCGGTCCGCGAGGACCTCGCGGGCGCGGGCCACGGCATTCTCGAGGGCGGCCGGATCCGAGACGTCGATGAAGTCACTCACGTCGGTCATTCTTCCACCTCCGCGCCCGCCGCGGCTTCGCAGGACCGGCGCGCCGTCAGGAACCGGTCTCGTCCGGTGAGGTCCGGGTGCACGCGGACGCCCGTGAACCGGGGGTCCGCGCCGAGGGCGGCCAGGAGCGCCGGGCCCTGCGTCTCGTGGTGCTCCATGGCGAAGAGACCGCCCGGGGCGAGCAGGTCCGCCGCCCGGTGCGCGATGGCCCGCGGGATCCGCAGCCCGGGCGCGTCCCCGCCGTAGAGCGCCCGCGCCGGGTCCAGTCGGGCCTCGGGCTGGGCGGGCACCTCGGCCTCGGGCACGTAGGGCGGGTTGCTCACGACGACGTCCACGCGGCCCTCGAGGTTGGGGCACGCGACAAGGGCATCGGCTTGTCGCAGGTCGACCCCGCGCGGGGCGAGGTTCCGCCGGGCCCAGTCGGCCGCCGTCGGGTCGAGCTCGACGGCGGTGACGGCGAGCGGGCGGCCCCGCGCCTCGCCCCACGCCGCGACGGCCGCGGCGATCGCGCCGGAGCCGGTGCACAGGTCCACCACGGCGCCCGCCGCGGGCCGCGCGGCCAAGTCGGCCACGACGGTCTCCACGAGCAGCTCGGTCTCCGGCCGCGGGACGAAGACGCCTGGGCCGACCGCCAGGTCGAGCCCGTGGAAGTGCGCGACGCCGGTCAGGTGCTGGACGGGCTCGCGGGCGGCGCGGCGCCCGACGAGCGCCTCGAAGGCCGCCGCCTGCGCGGGCTCGGCCACGGCCCCGGCGAACACCCGGGCCAGCAGCGCGCCGCGGTCGAGGCCGAGCACGTGGGCCAGCAGCAGCTCGGCGTCCACACGCGGCGAGTCGATGCCCACCGCGGTCAGGCGGGCGGCGGCGTCGCGCAGCAGCGCGGACCAGGCCGGTGCGCTCACGCGTCCCCGCCCAGCGCGGCGAGCCGCCGCTCCTCGTCGAGGGCGAGGCAGGAGGCGATCACGGCCTCGAGGTCGCCGTCGAGGACCGCGTCGAGGTTGTGCGCCTTGTAGCCGGTGCGGTGGTCCGCGATCCGGTTCTCCGGGAAGTTGTAGGTCCGGATGCGTTCCGAGCGGTCCATGGTGCGCACCTGCGCGGCGCGCGCCGCGGAGTTCTCGGCGTCCTGCTCCGCCCGCTGCCGCTCGAGCAGCCGCGACCGCAGCACGCGCAGCGCGGCCTCGCGGTTCTGGATCTGGGACTTCTCGTTCTGCATGGAGACGACGATCCCCGTGGGCAGATGCGTCAGACGCACCGCGGAGTCGGTCGTGTTGACGGACTGGCCGCCCGGCCCGGAGGAGCGGAAGACGTCCACTTTGAGGTCGTTCGGATCGAGGTGGACCTCGTCCGGGGCGTCCACCTCGGGCAGCACGAGCACGCCGGCGGCGGAGGTGTGGATGCGGCCCTGGGACTCGGTGACGGGCACGCGCTGCACTCGGTGCACGCCGCCCTCGAACTTGAGCCGGGCGTAGACGCCGTCGGCCGGGTCGGCCGCGCTCCCCCGCACCGCCACGTGGACGTCCTTGTAGCCGCCCAGGTCGGAGTGCGTGGCGGAGAGGACCTCCGTCTTCCAGCCCCGGGACTCGGCGTAGCGCAGGTACATGCGCAGCAGGTCGCCGGCGAACAGGGCCGCCTCCTCGCCGCCCTCGCCGCCCTTGATCTCGAGGATCACGTCACGCGCGTCGTCGGGGTCGCGCGGGATCAGCAGCCGGCGCAGCCGTTCGGCGGCCTCGGCCTCGGCCGCCTCCAGACCGGGCACCTCGGCCGCGAAGGCCGCCGCGTCGTCGTCGCCGGCCGCGGCCAGCTCCCGCGCGTCGGCCAGCTCCTCCGCGGCCGCCGACCAGGCGCGGTGCGCCGTCACCACGGCGCCGAGCTCGGCGAACCGCCGGTTCAGCCTCCGGGCGAGCGCCGGGTCCTGGTGCACCGCCGGGTCGGACAGGCGCGCCGTCAGCTCGCGATGCTCCGCCAGGAGCCGATCCACGGCCTCGCGCCGCTGCTCCGAATCGAACACGTGCGTGCCTCTCCTCCTCCGGCCTCAGCGGGCCGGGCTGTCCGACGCGGACGGCCCCGCCCCGTCCGGCGGAGACGAGCTCCCCCGGGCGGGACGGGGCCGTGCGACGGGGCGGTCAGTCGTCGCCCTTGGACCCCAGCGTGGTCTTGGAGACCAGCATGAGGAACTCGGCGTTGGACGCGGTGTCCTTGATCTTGTTGGTGAGCAGGTCGAGGGCCTGCTGCTGCTCGAGGCCGGAGAGCACCCGGCGCAGCTTCCACATGATCTTGACCTCCTCCTGCGAGAGCAGGGCCTCCTCGCGGCGCGTGCCGGACGCGTTGACGTCCACCGCCGGGAAGATGCGGCGCTCCGCGAGGTGGCGGGACAGGCGCAGCTCCATGTTGCCGGTGCCCTTGAACTCCTCGAAGATCACCTCGTCCATGCGCGAGCCGGTCTCGACCAGCGCGGTGGCCAGGATGGTCAGCGAGCCGCCGTTCTCGATGTTGCGGGCGGCGCCGAAGAACTTCTTCGGCGGGTACAGCGCCGAGGAGTCCACACCGCCGGAGAGGATGCGGCCCGAGGCCGGGGCGGCCAGGTTGTAGGCGCGGCCCAGGCGGGTCATGGAGTCGAGCAGCACGACGACGTCGCGGCCCATCTCCACGAGGCGCTTGGCGCGCTCGATGGCCAGCTCGGCGAGGGTGGTGTGGTCGTCCGCCGGGCGGTCGAACGTGGAGGCGATGACCTCGCCGTCCACCGACCGCTGCATGTCGGTGACCTCCTCGGGGCGCTCGTCGACGAGCACCATCATGAGGTGGACCTCGGGGTTGTTCGTCTTGATCGCGTTGGCGATCGACTGCAGGATCATCGTCTTGCCGGCCTTGGGCGGGGAGACGATGAGGCCGCGCTGGCCCTTGCCGATGGGGCTGACCAGATCGATCACGCGGGGGCCGATCAGCTTGGGATCGGTCTCCAGGCGCAGGCGCTCCTGCGGGTACAGCGGCACGAGCTTGCCGAACTCCACGCGCTGCGGGTGCTCGACGGCGGGCTGACCGTTGACCGAGGAGATCTTCACCAGGGCGTTGAACTTCTGACGGTGGGAGCCGCCGCCGTGGTGCTGCTGCTTCTCACCGTCGCGCGGGGCGCGGATCGCGCCGACGACGGCGTCGCCCTTGCGCAGACCGTACTTCTTCACCATGGCCAGGGAGACGTAGACGTCGTTCGGGCCCGGCAGGTAGCCGGAGGTGCGGACGAACGCGTAGTTGTCCAGCACGTCGAGGATGCCGGCCACGGGCTGCAGGACGTCGTCCTCGGTCAGCTCGGTCTCGTCGACCTCGGGGCCGCCGCGGCCACGGCGGTTGCGGCCGCGCTCGTTGCGGTTGCGGCGGTTGCGACGGTTGCGGCCGCCCTCGTCGTCGCGGTCGTCGCGGCGGCTGCGGTCCCCGCGTCCGCCGTCGCCCCGACCGCCGTCCTCGGACTTGTCGCCGCGCTGCTCGCGCGAGCCGTCGCGGCCGTTCTCACGGTCCCGGTTGTTCTCGCGGCCGTTCTCGCGGTCGCGGCCGTTCTCGCGGTCCCGCCCGTTGCGGCCGTTGCGGCCGCGGCCGTTCTCGCGCCCGTTGTCGTCACGGTCCTCCCGGTCGCCGCGGCGGTCCGCGTCGGCGACGTCCTCGCCCTGGGCGCCGTCGGAGCGACGGTCCTGAGCCTGCTGGGCGTCGTCGTCGCCGGCGCGGCGGCGGCCGCGGGAGCGGCGCTCGGACTGCGGGCGGTCCTCGCCCTCGTCGCGGGTCTCGGACCCCCCGGACCGATCCTGGTCCGAGGCGGTCTCCCGGGGGGCCTGCTCGGTCTGGGCCTCGCGGGCCTCGGCCTGGGGCTGCCCGTCCTGGGCGGCGGCCGGAGCGGAGGTGTCGGCGTCGGCGCGGCGCGAGCGGCGGCGGGCCGGGCGCTCGGCGGCCGGGGCGGCGTCCTCTGAGGACGCGGCCGCCGGGGCGGTCTCGGCGGCGGGGGCCGCGGGGGCCTGGGCCGCGCGCTCGGCGGCGTCGCGGTCCGCCACGGAGCCGCCGCGCTGGTGGTCGGAGATCGCGGTCACCAGGTCGGCCTTGCGCATGCGCGAGCCGCCGGCGATGCCGAGCTGGGAGGCCAGGGCCTGGAGCTGGGCGAGCTTGAGCGAGGCCAGGCCACCGCCGTTCGTCGGCGTGGTCTGTTCCGTGGATTCGGTCACGAAGGTTCCTTCTCCCTCGAATGCGGCCCGGCGGCGCGTGGCGCGTCGGGCTGCGGTGTGCATCCGGTCGGGCCGCGCAGCGGCGCCCCAGAAAACCGGGTTTCATGGTGTGAACTCAGCAGTGGCGCCTCCCCTGATCGTGCGCAGTCGCTGCGTGACGGGGCGGAGGCGTCCGGACTCGACCGAGCCGGAGCGGATCCCGCACGCCGGCCGTGCGCAGCACGGGATGGATCGCGGCGGGGTTCCGGCCGACGGCGCACGGTGCGTCCGGCCGTCACAGGCCCGGGCACCGGAGACCCGGGCCGCGCGAGGCGGTGGGGTCAGCCGTGGTGGAGTGATTCCACCCTAACACCGTCCACGGCCACGCACGGCACCAGCACGCGCCAGGCGGCCGCCCCGTCCGCCGTCAGAGCACGCGCCGCCTCCGTGGCGTGCTCGGCCGCCTGGACGCCGTCGCACAGCGCGAGCACCGTGGGACCCGCGCCGGAGACGACGGCGGCGTGGCCGCGCTCGCGCAGCCCCGCGACCAGTGCGGCGCTGGCCGGCATGGTCACGGCGCGCGGCTCCTGGTGCAGCCAGTCGCGCGTGGCGGCCGGCAGCAGCGCGGGGTCCTCCGCCAGCGCGTGGACGAGCAGCGCGGCACGGCCGGCCTGGGCCGCCGCCACGGCGTGGGGCACCTCGGCGGGCAGCACGCCCCGGGCGACGTGGGTGGACAGCTCGGTGTCCGGGATCGCGACCACCGGCACCACGCGCTCGTGCAGCCGCAGCCGCGCCGTGGCCGGGCCGGGGACGTCGTCACGGGTCCAGGAGACGGTGGCCCCGCCCACGAGCGCGGGGGCGACGTTGTCCGGGTGCCCCTCGAAGCGGGTGGCCGCCTCGAGCAGGTCCGCGGGCGCCCGGCGCAGCGCGGCCGGCAGCAGGGCCTCGGCCGCGGCGTAGGCCGCGACGACGGCGGCCGCGGACGAGCCGAGTCCGCGGGCGTGCGGGATCCGGTTCACGGCGCGCAGGTGCAGCCCCGGCGCGGTGAACCCGCGGTCCCGCAGGTGCTCGTGCGCCAGGCGCAGGATCAGGTGCGCGCCGTCCCGCGGCAGGGTGGCCGCGCCCTCCCCCTCGACCTCCGCGACGTCGGGGCCCGCCACGACCGTGAGCGTCACCTCGTCGCGCAGCTCCAGGGCCAGGCCCATCGAGTCGAAGCCGGGGCCGAGGTTGGCGGAGGTGGCGGGGACGGAGACGGACGCGGCGGTCCCGGGCGCCAGCGGCTGCGGTGCGGCCATGGCTCAGCTCAGGCCGAGGGCCTGGGCGACGGTGACCACGTCGAACGGCACCGAGCGCGGGGTCACGTCGGCGCCGTCGGCGCCGCGCAGGGCCCACTGCGGGTCCTTGAGGCCGTGGCCGGTGACGGTGATGACCCAGCTCTTGCCGGCCGGCACGTTCCCGGCGGCGTGGTGCTTGAGCAGCCCGGCGACGCCGGCGGCGGAGGCGGGCTCGACGAACACGCCCTCCTTCGCGGAGAGCCAGCGATGGGCCTCGAGGATCTCCTCGTCCGTGACGGAGTCGATCATCCCGCCGGACTCGTCGCGGGCGGCCTCGGCCTGCTCCCACGAGGCCGGGTTGCCGATCCGGATGGCGGTGGCGATCGTGTCCGGGTCGGTCACGGGGTGGCCCTGGACGATCGGGGCGGCGCCCGCGGCCTGGAAGCCCCACATCACGGGGGTCTTCGTGGCCACCGCGGGCAGCTCGGCGTCCGAGGCGCCCTCGTGCGGGTTCACGTAGGGGGCGGCGTACTCGCGGTAGCCCTTCCAGTACGCGGTGATGTTGCCCGCGTTGCCCACGGGCAGCAGGTGGTAGTCCGGGGCGTCGCCGAGGGTGTCCACGACCTCGAACGCGCCGGTCTTCTGCCCCTCGATGCGGGCCGGGTTGACGGAGTTCACGAGGAACACGGGGTAGTTCTCGGCCAGCTTGCGGGCCACCTCGAGGCAGTCGTCGAAGTTGCCCTGCACCTGGAGGATCTCCGCGCCGTGGGCCACGGCCTGGGACATCTTGCCCATCGAGATCTTCCCCTCGGGCACGAGCACGGCGCACGTGATCCCGGCCTGCGCGGCGTAGGCCGCCGCCGAGGCGGACGTGTTGCCGGTGGACGCGCAGACGACGGCCTTCGCGCCGTCCGCGACGGCGGCGGTGATCGCCATGGTCATGCCGCGGTCCTTGAAGGAACCGGTCGGGTTCATGCCCTCGAACTTCACGTGCACGGTGCCCTGCACCAGCTCGGAGAGGTGGGGGGCGTGGATGAGCGGGGTGCCGCCCTCGCCGAGGGTGATCACGCGCGTGTCCTCGGTGACGGGCAGGCGGTCGGCGTACTCGCGGACGACGCCGCGCCACTGGTGGGCCATGGGTCAGTTCCCTTCGACTCGGAGGACGGACGCGACCTCGTGGACGACGTCCAGGGCGGCGAGCGCCTCGACGGTGGCGTCGAGGTCGCGCTGCCGCGCACGGTGGGTGATCAGCCGCAGGGACGCGCCGGGGGCGTCCTCGCGCTCGGACGGGACCTGGCGCAGCGTCTCAATGGAGACGCCGTGCTCCTCGAACACCCCGGCGACGCGGCGCAGCACGCCGGGCTGGTCCGCCGCGCGCAGCACGACCATGAAGGAGGTGTGGGCCTCGGCCGGGTCCAGGGCGGGCAGGGCGGTGACGGGGGTGCGCAGGCGCGCCGGGCCGCCGCGCACGATGCGCTGGGCGATCGAGACGACGTCGCCCATCACCGCGGACGCGGTGGGGGCGCCGCCGGCGCCGGGACCGTAGAACATGAGCTCGCCGGCGTTCTCGGCCTCCACGAAGACAGCGTTGAACGCCCCGCGCACGGAGGCCAGCGGGTGCTCCCGCGGCAGCAGGGTAGGGTGCACGCGCAGGACCGCACCCTCGGCGCCGTCGGCGGCGCGGCCGCGCTCGGCGATCGCCAGCAGCTTGATGACGTAGCCCGCCTCCGCGGCGGCGGCGTTGTCCTCGGCCGTGATCGCGGTGATGCCCGCGACGGCCACCTGGTCCAGGGTGTACGGCGCGCCGAACGCGATGGTCGCCAGGATCGCGGCCTTCGCGGCGGCGTCGTGGCCCTCGACGTCGGCGGTCGGGTCGGCCTCGGCGTAGCCGAGCCGCTGGGCCTCGGCCAGGGCGTCGTCGAAGTCCGCCCCCTCGGTGTCCATGCGGTCCAGGATGAAGTTGGTGGTGCCGTTGGCGATGCCCATCACACGGGTGACGCGGTCGCCGCCCAGGGAGTCGCGCAGCGGGCGCAGGATCGGGATGGCGCCGGCGACGGCGGCCTCGAAGCTGAGCTGTGCGCCGGTGGCGGCGGCCGCGGCATAGAGCTCCTCGCCGTGCTGGGCGAGCAGCGCCTTGTTGCCGGTCACCACGGACGTGCCGGCGGCCAGGGCGCGCAGGATCAGGGTGCGGGCCGGCTCGATGCCGCCCATCAGCTCGATGACGACGTCGGCGCCGTCCACGAGTGCCTCGGCGTCGGTCGTGTAGAGCGCCGGGTCCGCCTGCCAGTCGCGCGTCGCGCCCGTGTGGCGCACCGCGATGCCCGTGAGCTCGAGGTCGGCGCCCACGCGGTCCCGCAGGATGTCGGCGTCCTCGGTGAGGATCCGTGCGGTCTGGGACCCCACGGTCCCGCCGCCCAGCAGGGCGACCTTGAGTGCGGTGGGGGCGTCGGTGTGCTCGGCCATGGTCCTCCGTGGTCCAGGGTGGGGGCGACGCCGCGCGACCGCGCGGCTCGGCTGGCCTCGAATCTAGCGCGGCGGGCGGACGCGTCCCGCCGCGCGACACTCGGTGTCCGCAGAGCGGGACGCCCACGCCCGGCCGCGAGGCCGGCGGCCGGGCCGGGCTTCTGCGTCCTCAGCGGGCGAGGCGCGGATCGGCCTCGCGGGCGAACAGGTCCTCCTGCGTCTCGCGGCGGATGATCACCCGCGCCTGCCCGCCGGAGACCGCGACGACGGCCGGGCGGGCCAGCGCGTTGTAGTTCGAGGACATCACGTGCGTGTACGCGCCCGTGGCCGGCACCGCCAGCAGGTCGCCGCGGCCCAGGTCGGCCCGCAGGTACACGTCGCGGACCAGGATGTCGCCGGACTCACAGTGCTTGCCCACCACACGGGAGAGCACCGGCTCGGCCTCCGAGGTGCGGCGCGCGGAGACGGCGGTGTAGTCGGCGTCGTAGAGCACGGGACGCGGGTTGTCGGACATGCCGCCGTCCACGGCGACGTAGCGGCGGGCCGCGGTTGCGCCGTCGGGGGCGTCCGCGTCCACGGTCTTGGTCACCCCGACCGTGTAGAGGGTCAGGCCCGCGGGGCCTGAGATGGCCCGCCCCGGCTCGAGCGAGACCCGCGGGCACCTCAGGCCGAGGCGCTCGACGGTCTTCTGGACGTCGTCGGCGAGGGCGTCGGCGATCTCCGCGGCCGGGCGCGGCTCGTCCACGGCCGTGTAGGCGATGCCGTGGCCGCCACCGAGGTCAAGCTCGGCCAGCTCCACCCCGTGCTCGGCCTTGACCTCGGCGAGGAACTCGAGCACGCGTCCGGCCGCCAGCCCGAAGCCCTCGGCCTCGAAGATCTGGGACCCGATGTGGCAGTGCACGCCCAGCAGGTCGATCGACTCGGCCGCCAGGGCCGCGGCCACGGCGACGGCGGCCGGCGAGCGGCCGGCCACGTTGCCGTCCCGGTCGGTGGAGGCCGGGGCCAGGGAGAGGCCGAACTTCTGGTCCTCGTGCGCGGTGGCGATGAAGTCGTGGGTGTGCGCGTGCACGCCCGGGGTCAGCCGGAGCATCACGGGGGCGCGGCGGCCGACCTCGGCCGCGAGCGCGGCCAGGTGGGTGAGCTCGTCGAGCGAGTCCACGATGATCCGGCCCACGCCCGCCTCGAGGGCGGTGCGCAGCTCGGCGTCCGACTTGTTGTTGCCGTGCAGGCCGATGTGGGCCGGGTCGACGCCGGCGGCCAGCGCGATCGCCAGCTCGCCGCCGGAGGCGGTGTCCACGCGCAGGCCCTCCTCGGCCGCCCAGCGGGCGGTGGAGAGGGTGAGCATGGACTTGCCGGCGTAGTAGACGTCCGCTCCCCCGCACAGGTCGGCGAACGCGGCGTCGAAGCCCTCGCGGAACGCGCGGGCGCGGGCGCGGAAGTCGTCCTCGTCCACCACGAGCAGCGGCGTGCCGAACTCCGCGGCGAGCGCGCTCGCGCGCAGGCCCTGGACGGTGAGCTCGCCGTCGGCGGCGCGGTCCACGCCGGCGGCCCACAGGCCGGGCACGAGCGCGTCCGGGTCCCCCGGCGCGGGGAGCCAGGCGGGGGCGAGCGGGGAGGCGGGGGCGGGCTGCGGCGTCGTCATCCGGGCGCTCACATCTTCTCCGGGGCGGTCACGCCGAGCAGGCCGAGACCGTTGGCCAGCACCTGGGCGGTGGCGTCGTTGAGCCACAGGCGGGTGCGGTTGAGGGTCTCCACGGGACGCGGCGTCCCGTCGTCGGTGGGCATGGGCACGATGCGGCAGGCGGCGTACCACGAGTGGTAGGCCCCGGCGATCACCTCGAGGTGGCGGGCCACGCGGTGGGGCTCGCGCAGGCGCGCCGCCGCGCCGACGACGGCCGGGAACTCCGCCAGCTGGGCCAGCAGCTCCGACTCGGTGGCGTGGGTGAGCAGGGCGGCGTCGAACTCGGAGCGGTCCACGCCGTGGGCCTGCGCGGTGCGCGCCGCGCCCGAGGCGCGGGCGTGGGCGTACTGCACGTAGTAGACGGGGTTGTCGTTCGTGGCGGAGCGCAGCAGCTCGGGGTCGATCGTCAGGGGCGAGTCCGCGGGGTAGCGGGCCAGGTCGTAGCGCAGGGCGTCGCGGCCGAGCCACTCCACGAGGTCCTTGAGCTCGATGATGTTGCCGGCGCGCTTGGAGAGCTTCGCGCCGTTGACCGAGATGAGCTGGCCGATGAGAATCTCGATGTTCGTCGCCGGGTCGTCGCCGGCGGCGGCGGCGATCGCCTTGAGGCGGTTCACGTAGCCGTGGTGGTCGGCGCCGAGCAGGTACACCTTCTCCTCGAAGCCGCGGTCGCGCTTGTGGAGGTAGTAGGCGGCGTCGGCGGCGAAGTAGGTGGGCTCGCCGTTGGCGCGGATGAGCACGCGGTCCTTGTCGTCGCCGAAGTCGGTGGTCTTGAGCCACACGGCGCCCTCGCGGTCCTCGATGTGGCCCTGTTCGCGCAGCCGCTGCACGGCCTGTTCGATCGCGCCGGAGTCGTGGAGCGTCTGCTCCGAGGTGAACACGTCGAAGTGCACGTCGAAGGCGGCGAGCGTGTCCTTGATGTCCTGCATCTGGAGCCGGTACGCGGCCTCGCGGACCACCGGGCGGGCGGCCTCGTCCGTCAGCTCGCGCACGTCCGGGTGCTCGAGGGCGACGGCGTCGGCCAGCTCCTGCACGTACGCGCCCGGGTAGCCGCCCGCGGGGACGTCACGGCCGTGCAGGCGGGCGAGGACCGAGTCGGCGAACACGTTCATCTGGTTGCCGGCGTCGTTGACGTAGTACTCGGCGGTGACGTCCGCGCCCGAGGCGCGCAGCAGGCGGGCGATCGCGTCGCCCAGCGCGGCCCAGCGGGTGTGGCCGATGTGCAGCGGGCCGGTGGGGTTGGCGGAGACGAACTCCATGTTCACGGTGTGCCCGGCCAGGGCGTCGTTGCGGCCGTACTCCGGGCCGGCCTCGACGATCTCGCGGGCCAGGGCACCGGCCGAGGCCGCGTCCAGGGTGACGTTGAGGAAGCCGGGGCCGGCGACGTCGACGGCGGCGATGCCCGGCTTGTCGGTCAGGCGCTCGGCCACGAGCCCGGCGAGGTCGCGCGGGGCCATCCCGGCCTTCTTGCCCAGCTGGAGGGCGACGTTGGTGGCCCAGTCGCCGTGCTCGCGGCTGCGGGGTCGCTCCACCTTCACGCGCGCGGGGGTGATCTCCTCCCGCAGCGCGGCGGGGAGGTCACCGGCATCGACGGCGTCGGTGAGGACAGCGGACAGCAGGGCGGAGAGGTCTTCGGGCTTCACCCGCGCAAGTCTACGGAAGGGCCGCCGCGCCCGTGCGCGTGCGAACGAACCCTGCGAGATGGCCCCCTCCGGCCCGCGGTGGGGGCCATCTCGCAGGGTTCGTCGGGGTGGGGGGGTCAGGCGGGCCAGGCGGCGAGGCCGCCGGCGAGGGACAGGACGCGCCCGCCGGCGCCCGGGTCGGCCCCGACGACGGCGTCCCGCGCCCGGGCCGACCGGGCTCCGGCGGCGCAGTAGACCACCAGGACGCGGTCCTGCCCGGGCGCGTGGGCCGCCGGCTCCGCGAGGACGGCCTCGAGCGGGACGTGTCGATCGGCCACCGCCGCGGGGGCCTCGACGCGGCGCAGGCGGCGCTCCCAGTCCTCGCGGACGTCGAGCAGGGTGAGGGACGCGGCCCGGGCGGGGTCGGCGAGCAGGGCGGCCAGCGCGGCGGGGGCGATCTCCCCGCCCGCGGCGCCGCACGCCTCCGCCGAGTCGGGGGCGTCGGCGTCGTCCGGGCGGGGGGCCTGGGCCGCGTGGGCGGACAGGTCCGTCACGGGGGTCCGCTCGGGGTCGGCCACGAGCCGCAGCTCACGGAAGCGCATCGTCAGGGCGTCCACGGAGAGCAGCCGCCCGACCAGGGGCTCGCCCACCCCGGTGAGCAGCTTGATCGCCTCGGCCGCCATGAGGGAGCCGATGATCCCGGGCAGCACCCCGAGCACCCCGGCCTGCGCGCACGAGGGCACCTCGCCGGGTTCGGGCCGCTCCGGGAACACGTCCCGGTACAGCGGCCCGCCCGGGGCGAACACGCTCACCTGCCCCGCGAACCGCAGGATCGCGCCCCACACCACGGGCACGCCCGCGATCTCGCACGCGTCGGCCACGAGGTAGCGGGTCGCGTAGTTGTCCGTGCCGTCGAGCACGAGGTCCACGGCGCCGACCCGTTCGAGCGCGTTGGCCGCGGTCAGGCGTTCGCGGTGCTCGACCACGCGCACCTCGGGGTGCAGGCCGCGCATCGTCGCGGCGGCGGAGGCGGTCTTGGGGCGGCCGAGGTCCGCCTCGGCGTGGATCACCTGGCGGTGCAGGTTGGAGCGGTCCACCATGTCGTCGTCGATCACGTGGACCTCCCCCACGCCCGCGGCGGCGAGGTAGGTCAGCACGGGCGCCCCGAGGCCGCCGGCGCCGACCACGAGGACGCGGGAGCGCAGCAGCGCCAGCTGGGCCTCGGGGCCGAAGCCGTCCAGGCTCAGGTGGCGGGCGAAGCGCTCCAGCTGGGTGTCGGACAGCGCGGTGAGGTCGCGGGGCTCGCGGGCGGCGGTCACCGCTCGTCCTCCTCGGCCGTGACCCGCCCGGCCATCGGCGAGGAGGCCAGGGCGTGCTCGCGGCGCGGGATGCGCCCGGCACGGCGGGCGTGGAAGCCCGCCTCGAGCGCGAGCCGGCACGCGTGGGCCATGCGGGCGGGCTCGGCGGCGCGGGTGATGGCGGAGGCGGCGAGCACGGCGTCGCAGCCGGCCTCCATGGCCAGGGCGACGTCCGAGGCGGTGCCCACGCCGGCGTCGAGCACGATCGGCACGGAGGCGCGCGAGACGATCAGCTCCAGGTGTGCGCGGTTGAGGATGCCCAGCCCCGAGCCGATCGGCGAGCCCAGCGGCATGACGGCGGCGGCGCCGGCCTGCTCGAGGCGCAGCGCCATGGCGGGGTCGTCCGACGTGTAGGCCAGGACGGTGAAGCCGTCGGCGGCGAGCCGCTCGGTGGCCTCGAGGGTCTCGACGACGTCGGGCAGCAGGGTGCGCTCGTCGGCGATGACCTCGACCTTCACGAGGTCGGTCTCGAGCGCCTCGCAGCCGAGCCGGGCGGTGAGCACGGCGTCACGGGCGGTGTAGCAGCCGGCGGTGTTGGGCAGCACGTCGATGCCGAGGCGGTCCAGCAGCGCGACCAGGCCGTCACGGGTGTCCGCGGACCAGCGGCGCAGCGCCACGGTGGTGAGCGTGGTGCCGGAGGCGACGAGGGCGCCCTCGAGGGCGGTCAGGTCGGTGATGCCGCCCGTGCCCATGATGAGCCGGGAGGCCAGGTCGTAGCCGCCGATCCGCAGCGGCGGGATCGCGGGGGCGGCGGGCGGGGTGCGGTGCTCGGCCATCGCTCAGCCCCCCTGCACCGCGGTGACGACGTCGACCTCGTCCCCGGCGGCCAGCTCCCGGGTGGCCCAGGCCGACCGGGGCACGACCTCGCCGCCGACCGCCACGGCCACGCCGAGCCGCCGCCCATCCGCGGCGGCGCCGTCCTCGCCGATCGCGCGCCCGGTGACGTGCGCGACGACGTCGCGGACGGTGGCCACGGCCAGCTCGGCGGGCTCTCCGTTGAGGGTCAGGGGGAGGGTGCTCATGCGATCTCCTTCAGGCGGGCGTGCAGCAGCTCGAGGATCCGCCCGGCCGCCCAGGGGGCGAGCAGGATCCCGTGACGGTGGAAGCCGGTGGCGACGACGGCGCCCGGAGCCTCGGGCACGGCGAGCACGCGCGGGGCGTCGTCGGGGGTGCCGGGGCGGGCGGCGGTGGTGATCTCGACCAGCTCGCACTCGCGGACGGCGGGCAGGATCGCGGCGGCGTCGGCGAGCAGGTCCAGCACGGCCCCGGCGGAGGTGCCGGCCAGGCCGTCCTCGCGGGCCGAGGCGCCGACCACGAGGGTGCCGTCCGCGCGGGGCACGAGGTAGACCTGGCGCCCGTGGACGAGGCCGCGGACGGTGCGGGTGATCAGGTGCGACTCCCCCGGCAGCAGCTGCTCGGGGCGCACCCGCAGACGCAGCACGTCGCCGTGGACGGGGCGCAGCGGGACCTCGACGGCGGTGGCCGCGCCGCCGATCCCGCGGTGGCCCAGGCCCGCGGCGAGGACCGCGCCGTCGGCGGTGAGGACGCCCCCGTCGGCCAGCGTGAGGCGCACCCCCTCGCCCTCCGGGCCGGCGGCGGTGACGCGTCCGGCCACGAACCGGGCGGCGGGTCCGGCGCCGACCGGGAGCGGGCCGCCGTCGGGTCCGGTCTCGGCGCGCAGGGCGGCGACGCAGGCGGCGGCGAGCCGTCGCGGGTCCACCTGATGGTCGTCCGGGGCGTCGAAGCCGGCGGCCAGGCCCGGGGCCAGGGCGGGCTCGGCGCGGCGCAGCGCGCGGACGGAGACGGGCTCGACCCGGCGACCGAGGATCGAGGCGTGCTCGAGCACGTGGTCCCAGGCGCGGGCGTCCGAGGGGTCCGCGGCCACGATCCAGGCGCCCTGTGCGAGGAAGCCCGTCTCCACATCGGTGAAGGCGGCGAGCAGGTCCACGAGGGCCGGGTAGGCCTCCCAGCCGGCCTGCAGCAGCGGGGCGAGGTCGTCCTGGCTGAACTGGGTCTCGGCGAGCGGCGCGAGCATCCCCGCCGCGGCGTGGGTGGCCCCGGCCACGGCGTGCGGGCGCCCGGCGGCGTCCAGCTCGGGGGCGATCAGGGTGACGGCGTGGCCTGCGGCACGCAGACGCACGGCGGCGGTGAGGCCGATGATCCCGGCCCCGACGACGGCCACGTGCACGGACCGGTCCTCCTCACGGCGGCATGACCCGCATCGAGTGGTGATGGTCGGCCGCGCCGGCGCGGTGCGCCCCTGCGGCCCTCTCAGCCCGGCGTGTGCGGCCCGGGCTCCCATGGAACAGCGGCCAGTCTGCCACAGTGGGCGCATGCACTCCCCCGATCCGCTCCTGATGACCGCGGCCGGCCGCGACGACGGCGGCACCGGCCCCGGCGCGCGCCGCCGCGCCCGCCTCGCCGCCTCCCGGCTGTACGTCTGCACCGACCTGCAGCGGTTCCTGCGCCCGGACGGCACGCTCGACACGGCCGCGTTCGCCGACTTCTGCGCGGCGGCGTTCCGCGGCGGAGTAGACGTGATCCAGGTGCGGGACAAGGCCGTGGACGTGGCGGTCGAGCTGGCCGCGTTCGCCACGCTCGTCCCGCTGGCCCGGGAGCACGGGGCGCTCTCGGCCGCCAACGACCGCGCCGACGTCGCCGCCCTGGCCGGGGTGGACGTGTTCCACACGGGCCAGACCGACCTGACCACCGCGCAGTGCCGCGCCCTGCTGGGCCCGGACGTGGTGCTCGGCCGCTCGTGCCACACCGAGGCGCAGGTGCGCGGCGCCCGCGCGGAGGACGGCCTGGACTACTTCTGCACGGGGCCGGTGTGGGCGACGCCCACGAAGCCGGGCCGGGCCGCCGTCGGACTGGAACTGCCGACCCTCGCCGCACGCCTGGACGCGGAGGACCCGGCGGGGGCGCGGCCGTGGTTCGCCATCGGCGGCGTCGACGCGGACCGGCTGCCCGAGGTCCGCGCGGCCGGGGCGGAACGGATCGTGGTGGTCCGCGCCGTGACGCAGGCCGAGGACCCCGAGGCCGCGGCCCGGACCCTGCGCGCGGGCCTGCCCGGCTGACGCGCCCCGCGGGGAGGTCACGGACGGGCCGTCCTGATGGTGTAGAGTCGACGAGTCCGCAACGCGCTCGACGCGTCGCGACCCCCGCCTCCGTAGCTCAGGGGATAGAGCGTCTGCCTCCGGAGCAGAAGGCCGCAGGTTCGAATCCTGCCGGGGGCACGAGCGAACAGAGCCGGACCCCCGTGGCGACACGGTGGTCCGGCTCTTCTGCGTTCTGCGGACCCGGACGCTCGAGCGGAGCGGGAGGTCCGGGTCACCGGCATTCGAGGCGGGAAATCGACCTCATGGGACGTCCCGAGGTGCGTATTCGCCGGATTTCCCGCCTCGAACGTGTCGAAGCCCGGAGGTCCCGCCCTCAGCCCCGCTGCGCATGACCGTGGTCGACGGGCCCGTGCCACGTCGGCCGCGAGGCGTCCCCGACCGCGAGCGCCTCCCCCGCCCGCATCGCGTCGGCCAGCCACGGCTTGGCCCGCTCGAGTGCGTCCTCCCAGCTCAGGCCCGCCCCGGCCAGCGTGGCCAGGGCCGAGGAGAGGGTGCAGCCGGTGCCGTGCGAGGCGCGGGTCGTCACGCGCGGGCCGCGCACCTCGTGCACAGCCCCGTCCACGCGCACGACGGCGTCCGGCACCTCCGCCGCTGCGGCCTCGGGCGCCTCGGTCTCGTCCAGGTGCCCGCCCTTGAGCAGCACCGTCACCCCGTGCTCGGCGGCCAGGCCCCGCGCCGCGTCGAGGGCGGCGTCCCAGTCCGTCGCGTCCCGCCCGGTCAGCCGGGCCAGCTCGGGCAGGTTGGGTGTCACCAGGTGCGCCACCCGCAGCAGCCGGGCCCACGCGGCGCGCCCGTCGTCGTCGCCCACCGCGGTGAGGGCGTCACCGCTCGAGGCCACCATGACCGGGTCCAGCACGACGACGGCGGGTCGGGTCTCCTCGAGCCAGCCGGCGACAGCCCGCATGAGCTCCACCGTGCCGAGCATGCCGATCTTCACGGCGTCCACGGCGATGTCGGCGGCGACCGAGTCGAGCTGGGCGCGCACCACGTCCACCGGCAGCGGGTGGACGGCCTGCACGCCCTGCGTGTTCTGGGCGGTGATCGCGGTGATCGCGGTCATCCCGTAGCCGCTCCACGCGGCGATGGTCTTCAGGTCGGCCTGGACACCGGCGCCGCCGCCGGAGTCGGAGCCGGCGATGCTGAGCACACGGGGGACGGCGGGGGTCATGCGGGGGCTCCTTCGGGTCGGGGCGGATCGGCCGCCCGGGCCGGGCCGATCCCGCCCATGAGAATGTAGTCGCATGTCCCACGTCACAGAGAGCTCCCCCGCGCACCCCGGCCGAGCCGAGGAGTCGGCGCCGCTGCGGCCGACCTCCCCGTTCGGGATCGCCGCCACGTTCATCGGCACCACCATCGGCGCCGGGTACGCCTCGGGCAACGAGATCCTGCAGTACTTCGTGAGCTTCGGCCTCTGGGGCGGCACGGGGGCGCTCGTGATCGCCGGCGCGCTGTTCTTCCTGCTCGCGGTGATCGTGCTGCGGCTGGCGCAGAAGCTGCGGACCACGGACATCCACCGGATCGTGAACCCCACGACCTCGCGCGTGCCCACCTGGTTCGCGGACCTGTGCATCACCACGTCCCTGCTGGGGACGCTGGTGATCATGCTGGCCGGGGCCGGGGCGGCGGTGCACACCGCGTTCGGGCTGCCCTCGCTCGTGGGCTCGCTGGTGATGGCCGCCGTCTGCGTGGTCTCGGTGCTGGCCGGCATCACGGGCCTCGTGCGCGTCCAGGCCGTGGTGGTCCCCCTGATCATCGTGATCGCCGTCGGCGTCGCGGTGTGGGGGTTGGCGAACCCGGGGGCCGCGGTGGACGACGTCGCCGCGCTCGTGACCTCGTCCCCGCTGATCAACCAGTGGTGGCTCTCGGGCGTGCTGTACGTGGCCTTCAACATCCAGCTGGCCTACGCGGTGCTCGCCCCGATCGGCGAGGAGAGCTCCTCGTCGGGCCGCTCCCTCGTCGCCGGGGCCGGGCTCGGGGCCCTGGGCCTCGTGGTGATGGCCGGCGCGGTGATGGCCGCGATGACCGCCCACGCCCAGCTCATCGGCCGCGCCGAGCTGCCCATGGTCGAGCTGGCCGCGATGATCGGCGGCTGGGCCGCCCTGCTGTACACGGTCGTCCTGCTGCTGGCGCAGTTCACGACGGCAGTCTCGTGCCTGTACGGCGGGGTGGAGCGCATCGCCCTGCTGTCCTCGATGCGCCGCGTGCCGGGCTGGGTCATCGCCGTCGTCACGGCCCTGGCCGCCACCCTGCTCTCGAGCGTCGGCTTCTCCGACCTCGTGGGCACCGTCTACCCCGTCCTCGGCTACGCCGGCATTGTCATCATCGTGATGCTGGTCGTGACGTGGATCGTCGAGCGCACCACGGTGCGCCGCCGGGCGGCCCGCGCGGCGCGCGCCTGAACGTCCCGCCGCATGGCCGGACGGCGGACGGTGAGGCGCCGCGGGGGACGTGCTAGGGTCGCTCGCATCCCACGGGAGCCCCACGGCACGGGGCTGAGACCGGGCTGACGCCGCCCGGAGACCGTCTGAACCTGTCCGGGTCATTCCGGCGAAGGAAGAAGGAGCCGCGGCCATGTCCGTTTCCGAGCGCACCCCCCTGCCCGCAGCCGAGTCGACGGCCGAGGTCGTCGCCGAGGAGAACTACCCCACGCACCGTCTGGGATGGCTCGAGGACGCCGAGCACGGCATCCGCGTGCCCGTCACCGAGGTCCACCAGGACGACTCTCCCGACGGCACGCCCAACGCGCCCCTGACCGTCTACCGCACCATGGGCCCGGGCTCCGTGCCCGAGCGCGGCCTGCCGGCCCAGCGCGCCGAGTGGATCCGCGCCCGCGGCGACGTCGAGGAGTACGAGGGCCGCGAGCGCGACCTGCTCGACGACGGCCGCTCGGCCGTGCGCCGCGGCGCCGCCTCACAGGAGTGGGCCGGCGAGCGCCGCCCCCCGCTGCGCGCCAAGGAGGGCGCGCGCGTCACCCAGATGCACTACGCCCGGCGCGGCGAGATCACCCCGGAGATGCGCTACGTCGCCCTGCGCGAGGGCGTGGACGTGGAGCTGGTGCGCTCCGAGGTCGCGGCCGGCCGCGCCATCATCCCGGCGAACGTGAACCACCCCGAGTCGGAGCCGATGATCATCGGCAAGGCGTTCGCCGTGAAGGTCAACGCGAACATCGGCAACTCGGCGGTGACGTCGTCGATCGCCGAGGAGGTCTCGAAGCTGCAGTGGGCCACCCGCTGGGGCGCGGACACCGTGATGGACCTGTCCACGGGCGACGACATCCACACCACCCGCGAGTGGATCCTGCGCAACTCCCCCGTGCCGATCGGCACCGTGCCGATCTACCAGGCCCTCGAGAAGGTCGGCGGCGACCACCAGGCCCTGACCTGGGAGATCTTCCGCGACACCGTGATCGAGCAGTGCGAGCAGGGCGTGGACTACATGACCGTGCACGCCGGCGTGCTGCTGCGCCACGTGCCGCTGTCCGCGGACCGCGTGACCGGCATCGTCTCCCGCGGCGGCTCGATCATGGCCGGCTGGTGCCTGGGCCACCACAAGGAGAACTTCCTCTACGAGAACTACGACGAGCTCTGCGAGATCTTCGCGCGCTACGACGTCGCGTTCTCCCTGGGCGACGGCCTGCGGCCGGGCTCCGTGGCGGACGCCAACGACGCCGCCCAGTTCGCCGAGCTCGACACGCTCGCCGAGCTGACGGAGCGGGCGTGGGCGTACGACGTCCAGGTCATGGTGGAGGGCCCCGGCCACATCCCGCTGCACCTGGTGCGGGAGAACGTGGAGCGCCAGCAGGAGCTGTGCAAGGGCGCCCCGTTCTACACGCTCGGCCCCCTCGTCACGGACATCGCCCCGGCGTACGACCACATCACCTCGGCCATCGGCGCCACCGAGATCGCCCGCTACGGCACCGCGATGCTCTGCTATGTCACGCCCAAGGAGCACCTGGGCCTGCCGGACCGGGACGACGTGAAGACGGGCGTGATCACCTACAAGATCGCCGCGCACGCCGCCGACGTCGCCAAGGGCCACCCCGGCGCCCGCGACCGCGATGACGCGCTGTCCAAGGCGCGCTTCGAGTTCCGCTGGCGCGACCAGTTCGGCCTCGGCCTGGATCCGCAGCTCGCCGAGGAGTACCACGACGAGACGCTGCCGGCCGAGCCCGCCAAGACCGCCCACTTCTGCTCGATGTGCGGGCCGAAGTTCTGCTCCATGCGCATCAGCCAGGACATCCGCAGCGAGTTCGGCGGCGCGTCCGAGCAGGCGCGGATCGCCGAGGCCGGCATGGCCGCGAAGTCCGCGGAGTTCCGGGCCGCCGGCGGGTCCGTGTACCTGCCCGAGCCGACGATCCGCACCGCCTCGGACGCCTGAGGCCGGACGCGGGGTGAGGTGGGGCGGGATGGCCCGCCCCTGCGCCACCTGACGATCGCGTCATGACCTGAGGGCCGCCACCAGGTCATGACGCGATCGCCAGGACAAGGCCCTCCGGGACGGCGAAGGCGCGGCCCCACGGACGGGGCAGTGCGCTCGGTGGTCGATCGAGTGGTGATGCCTCTTGACTCACACACACACTGGGCTCACTATTCCGTCAGGCCCCTGTGATGCGTGTCCCATTCGCCCACAGGAATTGAGTGGATGGAATATGACGTGAAAGTCGACATGACCCCGCCGGTCCGCACCCCAGGGGCGCTTCCCAGGTGAGGCATCATCCAGCCGCTCAGCTCTCCTCGGGCCAGCCGTGATGACCCGGATGCTCGTCTCGAGATTCCTCCTTCTCCTGATCACGCTCGGAACAGCAGCGCTCCTCGCGTCCTACGTCGGGGTGGAGAAGGAGGAACGCTGGCGCATGGACGGCACGGTGTACGAGATCTCGGCATTCCCCGCTGGCGAGGCCTGGCCCATGATCCGGACGTCGCTGACGGGACCGGACTCCGGCTCTGCGGCCACGTCCACGAGCCCCCACGTGACTGCCCTCGCCGGCCGACCTGCTCTGGACGTGCTCCCGGATGGCGTCGCCCCGACCGCGGTCGTCCCCAGCACCTCCCCCTTTGCCGCACGTGCCGCTGCGGGCGAACTGAGCTGGCCGGACGTCGATCGGGTCGTCGTCCGAGACCTCTCCTCCGCGCCGGATCGCGCCACCGAAGCAGACCTCCTGGTCCCGTTCCTCTCCACCGACAGTTCGTCCCTTGCCGGCGTGATCGGCGGCTCACCGGCCCAGGTCGACGAGCTCGTCCAATCGCTGCGGCGGGCCGGTGTCGTCGTCGACGTCGTCCCGCTCCCGCCGCCGTGGGAGGCAGCGATGCGACGCAGTGTCCATGTGCCCCTGCTCGCCGTGATCGCCGGCTTCGCCCTGCTGGGCGCACAGGTCGTCTGGCGCACGACCCTGCGCAGTCGACTGCTCCCTGCCGTCACCTCGCACCGCCTCGTCGGTGCCTCCCCACTGCGAGCGGCCCGGCTCGGTGTCCGGCCCGCCATGGTCGCCTGGACGACCGCCGCCGCGAGTGCCGGCGGAGTCTGGCTCGTGGCATGGCCCCGGTGGGACGCGGAGATCGGTCTCACCGGCGACACCGCTCTCCTCTGGTCCGCCGTGCTCGTCGTGGACGCCATCCTCATCCTCGGCACGACCCTGTCCACCCTCTGGGTCCGAAGGGCACACGCATGACGGCAGCCATGCGGGCCGTTGCGGACGGCCTCCGCGACCTGTTCGACACGCCCGGACTGCTGTTCCTGTCCCTGCTGCACACGACCGTGGCGTCGGTCGTGTTCGGACTGGCCCTGGGCGTCGCCGGCGGAGTGACCACGGCGCTCGAGGTGCTCGAGGACGCCGAGTCGTCGGGCCTGGTGGCAACCAGGATCCTGGACCCCGCCGTCACGACCGACCTCCACCCCCGCGCCGTCGACACCGTCTCCCGGGCGTTCGCCGCCCATGTCGACGGAGTCGACCCCCGTGCCTTCCTCGTGACGGACGCCATCGGAATCGAGGACCCCCGGCTGCAGGGGGCGGTCATCGCCACGCCTGGTCTGGCCCGGGAGTTCGGCGCCGCTGCTGCCGTCAGTCCCGCCGAGGGTGTGTACTTCGCTCCCGCCGCGATCACCTCCGGGGCACCGGGCGGCACCGTGTACGTGGGGTCCACACCCCACAGCTATGCCGGCCCACTCCCCGGGGACGCGGCCGCGCCGCGGGCCGACGGATCCCTCTGGCCCCTGGGTGAGTCGCCCGTCATCGTCACCAGCACGACGACCATGGCCGGCCTGATCGAACCGGCCCAGCTCGCGGCGGTCTACGGTTCCGTCGTGGCATGCCAGGACGCGGCCTCCGCGGTGAGAGCGGCACTCGACGTCCTCGAGGACGAGACGGGCGTGGTCGCCGAGTTGGCCCCGATCGCCTCGGCCAGGTCTCCGATCGCCCGAGAAGCCCGCGGTGCCGCGCTCATGGTCACCGCCTACACCGCCGGGCTTGCCAGCGCCGTCGTGACGGTGGTGAGCCTCCTGACGACCATGACCCGTCGACTCACGCCCACGTGGCTGGCGCACCTGACGGTCGGGGCGCCCAGACGACTGATCCGGCTCCGGATCGCCACATCCGTGGCCGCGGTATGGGGCATTCCGGCCGTGCTCGGATCGTTGCTCGGCCTCGGCATCGCCTCGGAAGCGGGCGGACTGCGTCCGGCGCCTGCCGTCGTCGTGGTCGGGCTGGCGGTCGTCTTGGCGATCGCCGCTGCGTGCACCCGTCATCCCCTCCGCCGGCTGCACCGGGCCGTCCGCACGGCGGCACTCGTCGAAAGGACCGTGTGATGTCCCTGCTCACCGTGCACGACGTGCACCGCTCCTACCGCGGCCCCGCCGGGGATGTCCCCGTGCTCCGAGGCGTCTCACTCCAGGTCCCCGAGGGCGGCGTCCACGCGATCATGGGACCCTCCGGGTCCGGCAAGTCCACCCTGCTGCGGCTCCTCGCCTGCCTTGACACACCGGACGCCGGCAGCATCCGTGTGGCTGGGCGGAGCCTGCCGGCACCGTGGTCGTCCGACGGCGACGCCTACCGGAACCGGACGTGCGGCATCGTGCTCCAGGACCATCTGCTCATCGATCGGGCGACCGCCATGGACAACGCGGCCCTGCCGCTGCTCTACGCGCGGCCGCGCCCGGCGAAGCGCGAGCGTCGCGACATGGCCGCCGAGCTTCTGACGCGGCTCGGGCTCGGAGACCGTCTCCACCACCCCGTCGGCCGACTCTCCGGCGGCGAGCGCCAGCGCGTGGCCATCGCCCGGGCCGTGATCATGGGGCCCTCCCTGCTGCTCGCCGACGAGCCGACGGGCGCCCTGGACGAGGAGCGCACCGACGAGGTGATGGGGCTCTTCCGCTCCATGTCCCAGCCGGAGCGGGCGATCGTGATCGTGACGCATGACCCCGCCGTGGCGGCCCGGTGCGACCACACGTGGCGGCTGCGGGCCGGGCGGCTCGAGTGACGAGGTCCGGCCGTGCCTCCTGCACAGGTGTCCGCAGACGGCGTGGCGTCCCCGGGCGTCGCGTTCCGGTTCCGGATGTCCGGGGCCGCTCCTAGGCTCGGATGCATGAGCGCGCACCACGCCGACGACGGCCTCCCCGCCCCCGTCTCCACCCTCGCCGAGGATCCACCGGCCGACGGGCGACAGGCGCCGCCGAGTGGCGTCGTCGTGGGTGAGGACGGGCGGGCCCGCCCGCCGTGGGCGGCACGGGATCCGCTGCTGCGGGAGTACTACGACACGGAGTGGGGCCTGCCCGTCACGGACGAGCGGGGCCTGTTCGAGCGCCTCGTCCTCGAGGCGTTCCAGTCGGGCCTGAGCTGGCGGACCGTCCTGGCCAAGCGGCCCCGGTTCCGGGAGGTGTTCGCGGGCTTCGACGCGGACGCCGTCGCGGCGTTCGGGGACGCGGAGGTCGAGGCGCTGCTGGCGGACCCCGGCATCATCCGGAACCGGCGCAAGATCGAGGCGGCGATCGCGAACGCGCAGGCCGTCGTCGGGATGCGCGGTGAGCGGTTCGCCCCGCTGCACCCGGGCTCCCCCGGCGCGGGCCCCGCCTGGCACGGCGACGGCGACCGGCCGGTCCGCGGTCTGCCGGGGCTGGTCTGGGCGCACCAGCCTGCCGCGACCCCACGGCCGGAGACGGTGGCGCAGGTCCCCTCGACCTCGGACGAGTCGCGCGCGCTCGCGAGGGCGCTGAAGGCGCACGGCTGCCGATTCGTGGGGCCGACCACGTGCTTCGCCCTGATGGAGGCCGCCGGGATCGTGGACACCCACCTTCTCGGCTCCTGGCGAAGAGGGGCGTCCGGGATCTGGGAGTGAGCGGGGGCCTCCGGCAGGATGGGGAGCTCAACGCAGGACGTCCACACGAAAGGGTGACGACTGATGACCACCACCTCCGCCTCTCAGGGCTACCGCACGATCAACCCGGCCACCGGGGAGCTGCTGAAGTCCTTCGACAACGCCACGGATCAGCAGATCGCCGACGCCCTCGACGCCTCGCAGGCCGCGTACGAGCAGTGGTCCCGGAAGTCGGTGGCCGAGCGCGCCGCCGTCGTGAAGCGGATCTCCGAGCTGCTGGCCGAGCGCTCCAAGGACATCGCCGCGCTGATCACCACGGAGATGGGCAAGTCCCTCGGCGCGGCAGTCGGCGAGGTGCGCTACGGCGCCCAGATCTTCGGGTACTACGCGGACGAGGCCGAGGAGCTGCTCGCGGACCAGCGGATCAAGCAGTTCTCCGGGCAGGAGGCGTTCATCCAGCGGCTGCCGCTCGGCCCGCTGCTGGGGATCATGCCGTGGAACTTCCCGGTGTACCAGGTGGCCCGTTTCGTGGCGCCGAACCTCGTGCTGGGCAACACCATCCTGCTCAAGCACGCCGAGATCAACCCGCAGGTGGCGCAGCTGCTGGAAGAGCTCTTCACCGAAGCCGGGCTCCCGGAGGGCGTGTACCAGAACGTGTTCGCCACCCACGACCAGATCTCCACGATCATCGCCGATCCGCGCGTGCAGGGCGTGTCCCTCACCGGTTCGGAGCGGGCCGGCGCCACCGTCGCCGAGCAGGCCGGCCGGCACCTCAAGAAGGTTGTGCTCGAGCTCGGCGGCTCCGATCCGTACATCGTGCTCTCCGCGCCGGACGCCCGCGCCGCCGCCCGCGACGCACTGGCCACCCGGATGGGCAACTGGGGCCAGGCCTGCAACTCGAACAAGCGCATGATCGTCATGGAGGACATCTACGACGACTTCGTGGATGAGCTGGTCCAGCGCTCCTCGGCGATGAAGCCCGGCGACCCGACCTCGCGCGACGCCGACGTCTACGGCCCGCTGTCCTCCGAGTCCGCGGCCGACGGGCTCACCGAGCAGATCGCCGCGGCCAAGGAGGCCGGCGCCACCGTCCACGTGGGCGGCGAGCGCGTCTCCGGCCCGGAGGGCGAGGGCTTCTACGTCTCCCCGGCCGTGATCACGGACGTGGACCAGGAGAACCCCGCCTACACGCAGGAGCTGTTCGGCATGGCCGCCGTGGTCTACAAGGTGTCCTCGGCCGAGGAGGCCGTGGCGCTGGCCAACGACTCCCAGTACGGTCTCGGCGGCGCCGTGTTCTCCACGGACCTGGACGAGGCCAAGCGCGTGGCCGACCAGCTCGAGGTGGGGATGGCGAACGTGAACCTCGCCTCCGCCGCCGGCGCGAACCTGCCCTTCGGCGGCGTGAAGCGCTCGGGCTTCGGCCGCGAGCTCGGCCCCATGGCCGTGGACGAGTTCGCCAACAAGCGCCTGTACGCGGTGCAGGGCCCCCTAGAGGGCTGACCCCGGGCCGGGTCGGCCGGGCGGGTCCACCGCTCCGGCCGGCCCGTCGGCCGCCTGAGGCACACAGAGTGGTCACGACATGCCGTCACCGGAGTCCGGTGACGGCACGTCGTGACCACTCTGTTCGTCGGGGCCCGCCCACCCAGAGCGTGCGGTGGCAGACCCCCGGCCCGGTCCCGGACGCCGTCGAGGGCCGGCTCGAGGTGGTCGAGCACGGCCCTCGGCGGACGGATCGCGAGGAAGAGCCTCACGCCTGCGCGCGCGGATCCGTGGCGGCTGCGGTCGAGCCCCCGGCGGCGTCGCGCGTCATGGCGGCCGGGGCCACGTCCGGGTGCGGCTCGCGGCCGGCCACGATGTCGATCGCGCCGGTGAACTCGGCGTCGATCCGCCGCTGCACCCGGCGCGAGCGCTGGGTCACGAGGGACACCACCACACCCACCACGAAGGCGGCGACGAAGCCCGGCAGCAGCTCGTACAGGCCGAACCACTCCCACGTCTCGGCACTGGCCTCGGACCACACCCAGGCGACGGCGGCGCCGGTGACCATGGCGGCCATCGCCCCCCACGAGGTGAACCGCGGCCAGTACAGGGCGAGCAAGATCACAGGGCCGAAGGCGGCGCCGAAGCCGGCCCACGCGAAGGAGACGAGCTCGAGCACGGAGGAGTCCGGGTTGAGGGCGAGCAGACCCGCCACGAGCGCCACCACCAGCACGCCGATGCGGCCGAGCCACAGGGTGAACGTCGGGGAACCGGTGCGCCCGCGCAGCATGTAGAGGTCCTCCACCAGGGCGGAGGAGCACACGATCAGCTGCGAGGAGAGCGTGGACATGATCGCGGCGAGGACGGCGGCCAGCACCAGGCCGGCCACGAACGGGTGGAACATGATCGAGGCCAGCACCAGGAACACGGTCTCCGGGTCCTCGAGCGTGGTGCCGGGGTTGGCCTGGAAGTAGGCGATGCCGACGAGGGCGACCATCACGGCGCCGAACACGGACAGCGCCATCCAGCCGATGCCGACGCGCCGGGCGACGGCCGCGTCGTGCGGGGTGCGCAGGGCCATGAAGCGGACGATGATGTGCGGCTGGCCGAAGTAGCCCAGGCCCCAGGCGAGGGAGGACAGGACGCCGATCAGCGTGGCGTTCTCGAACATCGAGAAGTGGTTCACTCCGCCGCCGGCGGCGTCGGCGGCGCGGATGCCCTCGACGACGGCGTCCCAGCCTCCCATGGTCAGGATCACGACGATGGGGACGGCCAGCAGCGAGAGGAACATGAGGACGCCCTGGGCCACGTCCGTCAGCGAGGCGCCGAGGAAGCCGCCGAACAGGGTGTAGAGCACCGTGATGCCCGCGACCACGAGCATGCCGGTGAGGTAGTTGATGCTGATGCCCTGGGCGTAGAAGGACTCGGGGCCGAAGGTCGACTCGACGAACTTGCCGCCGGCCACCATGCCCGAGGAGACGTAGAAGGTGAAGAACACGAGGATGATCAGGCCGGCCACGATCCGCAGGATGTGCGTGCGGTCCTTGAACCGGTTCTCGAGGAAGGACGGGATCGTGATCGAGTTCCCGGCCACCTCGGTGTAGGAGCGCAGGCGGGGGGCGACCACGCGCCAGTTCACCCACGCGCCCACGGTCAGGCCGACCGCCATCCAGCCCTCGACCAGGCCCGCGGCGTAGATCGCGCCGGGCAGGCCCATCAGGAGCCAGCCGGACATGTCGGACGCACCCGCGGAGAGCGCCGCGACGGACGGCTTCATGTCGCGTCCGGCGAGCATGTAGTCGTCGAGGTCGGTGTTCTTGCGGGAGGCGTACAGGCCGATCGCGATCATCGCGAGGAAATAGAGGCCGATCGCCGCTAACAGGGAGACGGTGTTCGTGTCCATGGGCTCCAGAGAATCACATTCGAACTCTCAGCCCCAGTCCCAGATCCGCCCCGATTCGTCCCCGTCCGGGTCGGCCCGGGCCCCCGCGCGCCTAGGATGGAGGCCGTCATGACGCAGACTCCCCCGCCCTCCACGCCCGCCGCGCAGCCGTCGGCGACACCCCACGACGCCGCCGCGATCACGTTCCCCGAACACCTGCCGGTGGCGGAGCGTCGCGAGGAGATCATGGCCGCGATCCGCGACCACCAGGTGGTGATCGTCGCGGGTGAGACCGGCTCGGGCAAGACGACGCAGCTGCCGAAGATGTGCCTGGCCCTCGGGCTCGGGGAGGTCGGCTCGATCGGCCACACCCAGCCCCGGCGCATCGCCGCCCGCTCCGTGGCCGAGCGCATCGCGCAGGAGCTGGGCGAGGAGATCGGGCAGACGGTCGGCTACCAGGTCCGCTTCACGGCCCAGACCTCGAAGGCCACCCGGGTCAAGGTCATGACGGACGGCATCCTGCTGGCCGAGATCCCCCATGACCCGCAGCTGCGCCGCTACTCCGTGATCATCGTGGACGAGGCCCACGAGCGCAGCCTCAACATCGACTTCCTCCTGGGCTACCTGCGCAACCTGCTGCCCCAGCGCCCGGACCTGAAGGTGATCATCACCTCGGCCACCATCGACCCGGAGCGCTTCGCCCGCCACTTCGGCCGGCCGCTGGCCGAGGGCGAGGACCATGCGGACGCGGTGGAGGCCGACGACGGCGGACACGTGGTCCCGGCGCCGATCATCGAGGTCTCGGGGCGTACCTACCCCGTCGAGATCCGCTACCGGCCGCTGACCGACGAGCCCTCCCCGGACGACCCCGAGGACGACGCGGACGACGCCGCCGAGACCCGCGACCCCCTCGACGCGATCGGCGACGCCGTCCTCGAGCTGGCCGCCGAGCCGCCGGGCGACATCCTCGTGTTCCTGCCGGGCGAGCGGGAGATCCGCGAGGCCGCGGACCACCTGACCGGCGTCGTCGCCGGCACCACGCGCCTGGCCGGCACGGAGATCCTGCCGCTGTTCGGCCGCCTGTCCATGGCGGAGCAGCACCGCGTGTTCGGCCGCGCCGGGGCCGGGGTGCGCCGGCGGATCGTGCTGGCCACGAACGTCGCCGAGACGTCCCTGACCGTGCCGGGCATCAAGTACGTGATCGACACGGGCACCGCGCGCATCTCGCGGTACTCGAACCGCACCAAGGTGCAGCGCCTGCCGATCGAGCGCGTCTCCCAGGCCAGCGCGAACCAGCGCTCGGGCCGGTCCGGCCGCACCTCGGACGGCATCGCGATCCGCCTGTACTCGGAGGAGGACTACCTCTCCCGCCCCGAGTTCACGGACCCGGAGATCCTGCGCACCTCCCTGGCCTCGGTGATCCTGCAGATGCTCTCCCTCGGCGTGGCCCGCACCCCGGGCGACGTCCAGGAGTTCCCCTTCGTCCAGCCGCCGGACGGCCGCCAGGTCACCGACGGCGCCACCACGCTCACCGAGCTCGGCGCGCTCGAGGCCGGCGGCGCCCGCGCGGGCACCATCACCCGGGTCGGACGCCGCCTGGCCCGACTGCCGGTGGACCCGCGGCTGGGTCGCATGATCCTCGAGGCCGGTGAGCGCGGCTGCGTCCGGGAGGTCATGGTGATCGCCGCGGCCCTGACCATCCAGGATCCCCGCGAGCGCCCCACGGAGCAGCGTGAGGCCGCGGACGAGCTGCACCGCCGGTTCGCGGACGAGAACTCGGACTTCTCCGCGATCCTGAACCTGTGGGCCTACCTGCGCGAACGGCAGCAGGAGCTCTCCGGCTCCCAGTTCCGGAAGCTGTGCCGCCGCGAGCACATCAACTGGCTGCGCGTGCAGGAGTGGCAGGACCTGGTGCGCCAGCTGCGCCAGCTCGCCAAGGACGTGGGCCTCACCGTCGAGGCCGGACCCGTGGACCCGGTGGGCCGGCACGAGGCGGTGCACAAGTCCCTGCTCACCGGCCTGCTCGCGCAGATCGGCGCCTACGACGAGCGCCGTCGCGAGTACGCGGGCGCCCGCGGCACCCGTTTCGCCGTGTTCCCCGGCTCCGCCCTGTTCAAGAAGCGCCACCCGTTCGTCATGGCCGCCGAGCTCGTGGAGACCTCACGGCTGTGGGCGCGCACGGTGGCCCGGATCGAGCCGGAGTGGGCCGAGGAGGTCGCCGGCCACCTCGTCAAGCGGGCCTACAACGAGCCGCACTGGTCGCGGCAGGCGGGCTCCGTCGTCGCGCGCGAGAAGGTGACGCTGTTCGGCGTCACCCTGATCCCGGACCGCTCGGTCCGGTACGGCCGCATCGACCCGGAGCTCTCCCGCGAGCTGTTCATCCGGCACGCCCTCGTGGAGGGCGACTGGCGCACGCGCCACCGGTTCTTCGCCCGCAACCGGGCCGCGCTCGAGGAGGTCGACGCCCTCGAGACGCGCCTGCGCCGCCGCGACCTGCGGATCGGGGACGAGGACCTGTTCGCCTTCTACGACGCGCGGATCCCGGCGAACGTCGTCTCCGAGCGGCACTTCGACGCGTGGTGGAAGAAGGCGCGCCAGGAGCAGCCGGACCTGCTAGACCTCGACGTCGCCGCCCTGCTCACCGCCGACGCCGAGGACCTGGACACCGACGCGTTCCCCACCACGTTCTCGTATCCGATGCCCGGCGGCGACGTGGAGCTCGACCTCGAGTACACGTTCGACCCGACCGGCGCGGCCGGCACCGACGGCGTGACCGTGGCCGTGCCGATCCTGCTGCTCAACCAGGTCTCCCCCGGTCCCTTCGCATGGCTGGTCCCCGGCCTGCGGGTCGAGCTCGTCACCGCCCTCATCAAGGCGTTGCCCAAGGCGGTGCGCAAGAACCTCGTGCCCGCCCCGGACGTGGCCCAGCAGCTCGTGGCGGACCTCGAGGCCCACGCCGACCCGCTGCGGGACGAGCTGCCGGAGGCGCTGTCCGCGGCCGTGCGTCGGGTGCGCGGCGTGGTGGTGGAGCCCGGACTGTGGGCCCCGGACGCGGTGCCCCTGCACCTGCGGATGGACTACCGCGTCGTGGACGCCCGCGGCGCCGTGATGGGCGCCGGCCAGGACCTGCCCGCGCTGCAGGCCCGGCTCGCGCAGGCCAACCGCTCCGCGATCGCCGCCCGGCTCGCCGGCACCGACGACCCCGCCTCGGCCCGGCCGGGGCCGCGCGGCAAGGGCCGCGGCGGCCGTGCCCAGGCCGACGCGCGGGCCGGGGCCGAGGGACGCCGTCGCCCGGAGGGCCCCGGGCGGTCCGGCGCGACGCCGGCCTTCGAGGAGCGGCACGGGCTGACCTCGTGGAGCATCGGCACGGTGCCGAAGACCGTCTCCACCGCGGCCGGGGCGCGCGGCCCCGCCATCACGGGCTACCCGAGCCTGGTGCCCGAGACCACGCCCGACGGCGGCCCCGCGGCCGGCCTGACCGTGGCCCGGTCCGCGGAGGACCAGGCGGCCTGGCACCGGGCCGGGGTGATCCGGCTGCTGCTGGCCACCCTGCCCAGCCCCCAGCGCTACGTGCTGGACCACCTGGACAACAGGGAGAAGCTCACCTTCACCCAGAACCCGCACGGCTCGGTGGACTCCCTCGTCGCGGACTGCACCCAGGCCGCCGTGGACCGTCTCGTCGGGGACGAGCTGCCGTTCGACGAGGCCGCGTTCCGCGCCCTGTTCGACCGGGTGCGGGCCGACCTGATCGACACGGTCTTCGCCGTCACGTCCCTGGTGGAGCAGGTGCTCTCCCGGGCCGCGCAGGTGCGACGCCGGCTCAAGGGCTCGGTCTCGCTCGCCCTCGCACCGGCGCTGTCGGACGTGAAGGCACACCTCGAGCAGCTCGTGTTCCCCGGCTTCGTGGCCGCCACGGGCTGGGAGCGGCTGCAGCACCTGCCGCGCTACCTGCAGGGCATGCTGACGCGCCTGGACCGGCTGGACGCCGGCGGCCACCTGCAGCGCGACGGGCAGCACATGGCGGTGGTGCAGGGGCTCGAGGACGAGTTCGACGCCGCCGTCGCGGCCCATCGCGCCCGGTTCGCGGGCACGCCCGTGCCCGCGGAGCTGGAGCGGGTGCGCTGGCTCATCGAGGAGCTGCGCGTCTCGTTCTTCGCCCAGGAGCTGGGCACGGCGGTCTCGGTCTCCGAGAAGCGGGTGCGTCAGGCGCTCGCCCGGGCCACGCGCGCCTGAGTCGGGCCCGGGCGGCGCGGGCCGTCAGTCCTGCGGGACGACCTCGCCGTGGCCCAGGTCCCGCAGGGCCGCGCGGAGGCGGGCGGCGGCGGCGTCCAGGTCCGCCGGATCGGGGGCGTTGTCCACGCGGGCCAGGTCGAAGTCGGCCAGCGAGGTGGAGGGCCACACGTGCACGTGCAGGTGCGGGATCTCATAGCCGGCGATCATGAGCCCGGCCCGGCGGGCGGAGAACGCCGCCACCTGCGCCTTGCCGATCTGCTGGGCGACCGTCGTCAGGTGCGTGACCAGCGCCGGGTCGACCTCCACCCATTCGTCCACCTCCGCACGGGGCACCACGAGCGCGTGCCCCGGCTGGAGCGGCGCGGCGGACAGGAACGCGACGCACGTCTGGTCCTGCCACACGAAGCGGGCGGGCAGCTCGCCGGCGATGATCCTGCTGAAGACGGTGGCCATGGAGGGTCCTCCTGGGGGTCGGCGGGGCGGGGCCCCGGGGCTCGTCAGTCCCGGCCGGACGCGCCGTCGGGCTCGGGGCCGACCGCGACGGCGTTGGACGGGTCCTGGACCCATGCTGACCACGAACCCGGGTAGAGCGCCACTCCGGGTCGCCCCGCGACGGCCAGGGTGAGCACGGCGTGCGCCGCGGTGATGCCCGAGCCGCAGTACACGGCCACGGGAGTGGCGTCGTCCACGCCGACGGCGTCGAACCGCTCCGCCAGCTCCGCGGCGGGCCGCAGGCGGCCGTCCTCGGCGATGCTCTCCGCCGTGGACACGTTCCGCGCCCCGGGGATGTGACCGGCCACGGGGTCGAAGGGCTCGACCTCCCCGCGGTACCGCTCGGCCGCCCGCGCGTCGAGGAGCAGACCGCCGGAGGCCATCGCCTCCGCGCCGGCCGTGTCCACGACGGGCATGCGGCCCCACGACGGCCGGGCGGTGCCGGGCACCGGGATGACCTCGCCGGGCTGCAGGGGCAGGCCCGCGGCGCGCCACGCCTCGAGGCCGCCGTCCAGGAGCATGGAGTCCCGCAGCCCCGCGTGGCGCAGCAGCCACCAGGCGCGCGCGGCGGACAGGCCGTGGTCGTCGTCGTAGACCACGATGGTGTCGCCCTCGTCGATCCCCCACATCCGCACGGTCTCCGCGAACTGGCGCGCGTCCGGCAGGGGGTGACGCCCCGCCGCCGGGCCGGCGTGGCCGGCGAGCTGGCTGGGCAGGGAGACGTAGACGGCGCCCGGCAGATGGCCCTGGAGATAGGCGGCGTGGTCGGGCCCGCCCGCCGTGGCCCGGAACCGGACGTCGAGCAGGATCACCCGGTTCGGGCGGCATCGTCCCGGCTGGGCGTAGGCCGGGCCCTCGGGCACCGGCGGCAGGTCCTCGACGGGGGCCAGGCCGAGCCAGCCGGCCAGCACGTCCACCGTCACCAGGGTGGGCGGCACGGCAGCCTCGGGATCGACGCCGTCGGCGTCCGCGTCGGGGTCGCCGCCGGCGTCATGGGGCGAGGACGGGGCCGCCGTGGGCGCCGGGACGACGCGGCCCTGCCCCTCGTCGACGACGATCAGCGGGTCGGGTCGATCGGGGGCGGCGCCGTCGCGGTCCGGGACAGGGGATGGGTCCGGGGTCTCGCTGTGCACCCGGACACCCTACTCCACGCCCCCTTCGGCGTCGCTGATAACCTGGAGGATGGCCCGCGCGGACCTGTTCCGGACCGCGCGGAGGAGGCGGCAGCCGCCGCAGAAGGAGTCGTGAGCACCGTGAGCGCCCCCGAGCCCAGCCCCCGTGCCGCCCGTCCCCGGGCGACCCGGCAGAAGGCCGCCGTCGACCGAGCCCTGGACCGCATCCCGGACTTCGTGAGCGCGCAGGAGCTCCATGCCCGCCTCCAGGACCAGGGCGAACGCGTCTCGCTGGCCACCGTGTACCGGACCCTGCAGCAGCAGCTCGACGACGGGCTCGTGGACATGCTCCGCCGCGACGACGGCGAGTCCGTGTACCGCCGGTGCGAGGACGAGGGCCACCATCACCACCTGGTGTGCCGGATCTGCTGGACCACCGTCGAGGTCACCGCCCCCCACGTCGAGGCATGGGCCACCGCCGTCGCCGCGGAGCACGGCTTCACGGACGCGGACCACACGGTGGAGATCACCGGTGTGTGTGCCCGCTGCCGGGCCGAGGGGCGCACCCGCGCGGCCTGACCCCGGGCCGGGCCCCGGTCAGTGGCGGATGCCGCCCGCGGGGTCGTCCAGGAAGTCCGCCGGGTCCTCGACCGCCGTGGAGGGCCCGTGCAGGGCGCCCCGGCCGTAGGCGATGTCCAGGTTCTCGACCGTGAGCACGTTCCGCGGCGGGCCGGAGGCCACGACACGCCCGCCCATCAGGACCACATGGTCCGCCTCCGCGGCCTCGTCGAGATCGTGGGTCGTGTAGACCACGGACACCCCGCGCGTCGGCTCCTCGTGGAGGAGGTCGTCGATCGTGCGGGCGGAGACGATGTCGAGGCCCGTCATCGGCTCGTCGAGCAGCAGCACGTCGTGGTCCTGGGCGAGGCCCTGGGCCACGTAGGCGCGCTGGCGCTGGCCGCCGGAGAGCTGGTCGAGGTGCCGCCGTGCCAGGTCCGCGACCTGCATGCGCTCCATGGCGGCCCGCACGATGTCCCGGTCCTGCTTCCGGAACGGGCGGAACCACCCGAGCGTGGGGTACCGGCCCATCCCGACGACGTCGCGCACCGTCACCGGCACTCCCTGGGGCACGCCGATGGACTGCATCACGAAGGAGGTGCGCTGCGAGCGCCGCCGCGGGTTCTCGCCGAGCACCTCCAGCGCACCGGAGGCCGGGTCGCTCAGGCCCGCCAGGGCGGTCAGCAGCGTGGACTTGCCGGAGCCGTTGGGCCCGATCACCGCGATCAGCCGCCGGGCCGGCAGGGTGAAGTCGGAGGGTCGGACGGCCACGTGCGAGCCGTGGCGCAGTTCGAGCGCCCGGGCGACCGCGAGGGGAGGCGGGGTCGCCGCGGCGCCCGCGGGGAAGGACGCGTTCATCGGGGGGCCTCCGCTCCGGGCAGGGCCACGACCGGCGCCTCCTGCTCACGCTGCGCGCGCGAGCGCACGTGCCGGCCCAGGAGCGCCAGCACGGCGGCGCGGACGGCGAGCACCACGAAGAACAGCAGGATCGGCATGAGCGCCATGGTGGCCGAACCCGCCGTGCCCAGCCGGTAGCTGAGGGTGAGCCCGGTGACGACGCACGCCGCGCCGATCACGACGGAGACGAGCATCATCTGGGGCACGCTGCGCGTCAGCAGCGCCGCCGTCGCGGGCGGTCCCACGAGGAGGCCGAACACGAGCACCGTGCCCACCGCCTGGAACGAACCGATCACGGCCGCGCCGATCATCACCAGCAGCAGCGTGTGCGTCAGCCCCGGTCGCATGCCCAGCGAGCGCGCCTTGACCTCGGAGAAGCTCAGTGCCAGCAGGGGCCGGTAGAGCAGCAGGGCCAGGGCGATCACCACGACGGCGATGACCGCCTGGGTCACGATGCCGTCCACGCTGACCCCCAGCACATCGCCGAACAGGATCGACGTGAGCGATCCCGTGTAGGAGTCCGACTTGGAGATGATCACCACGCCCAGGGCCATCATCCCCACGAAGAGCAGGCCGATGGCGGTGTCCTCCTTGAGGGTGGTGGCCCGGTGCACCAGCGAGATGCCCGCCATCATGACGACGGCGGCCACCGCCGCACCGAGGTGGGGGCTGCCACCGGTGACGACCGCCAGGGCGATGCCCGGCAGGACACCGTGCACGAACGCGTCCCCGAAGAAGCTCATCCCGCGCAGCACCAGCCACGTGCCCACGACCGAGCACATCACCACGGCGATGAGTCCGCCGACGAGGGCGCGCTGCTGGAATCCCATCTGGAAGGGCTCGAGCAGCCAGTCCATCCTCAGCCCTCCAGCGCGTCGGCGAGGGTGCGGGCGTTGAGGAGCATGGCCTCGGCGTAGTCCGCCTCCGGGGTGTCCTTCGGGCCGACGCCGCCCTCGTAGACCTCGATGACCGGCAGGTCGCCGGCCTCCTCGGCCACGGTGTCCACGAGGCTGTTGCGCGCGCCCACGGACGTGATCACGGCGTCTGCGCCGCCGTCGCGGATGGACCGGGCGAGCTCGGCGATCTCCTGGGAGGAGGGCTCGCCGTCGGTGGAGCCGCCCGGGACGACGACGCCGGACACGGTGAAGTCGTAGGCCTCGCTGAAGTAGCCGTAGGCGTCGTGGTCCGTGACCAGCGTGCGGCGGTCCTCCGGGACCCCGGCGAGGATCTCCCGGACCTGCGTGTCCGTCTGCTCGAGCTCCCCGCGCACGGTCGCGCCGCACTCGGCGAACCTCTCGTCACCCCGCTCCTGGGCGAGCGTGTCGCCCATCAGCTCGGCGGCCCTCGCCATGCGGGCGACGTCCATCCAGACGTGCGGGTCCTCGGACCCGTGGTCATGGCCCTCGTGGCCCGCCCCCTCCTCGGCGTGGTCATGGCCGCCGAAGGGCAGCGGATCCAGCTGGGGCGCCACCTCGACGACGGTCGCGCCGTCCGCCTCGGCGTTGGCGAGGGCGGACTCCATGCCGCCCTCGAGGCCGAGGCCGTTGGAGAACACGAGGCCGGAGGAGACCATGTCCTTCACCTGCGCGGACGAGGCGGAGAAGTCGTGCGGATCATCCCCCGGGCCCATCACCGTGACGCTGCGGGCGTCGGCGCACGCGACCACGCGGTCGAGCACGGAGCCGAGCTGCGTCGTCGTGGCGACGGCCACGGGCGCGCCCGCGGCCGAGCCGGACCCGGCGGCAGCAGAGGCGCCCGCGGCCTGCTCGCCCGCGGAGTCGCCGCTGGTCCCGCCGCACGCGGCGAGGCTCAGGGTGAGCGCGGTGAGGGCCCCGGTCAGGGCGGGCAGACGACGGCGGCGGAGCATGGGGCGACCTCGTTCGTGTCGGGAGGATGTGTGAAATCGGTTCTCAACAGTAGCACCGCGCCGCCCGCGCGACGCTCACGCGGGCCGGAACCGACGTGGCGACTGCGTCACGTCGTTGATCTCCCCGACGAGCTCCTCGAGCACGTCCTCGAGGAAGAGGATGCCCGCGGTCTCGCCCTCGGGCGTGATGACCCGGGCGAGGTGGGAGCCCGTGCGCTGCATGAGCGCGAGTGCGTCCTCGACCTCGTCCTCGAGCCGCACGTTGGCCAGCGAGCGCACGCGCGTGAGCGGGATCGGCTCGTCGTGTCCCGACGGGCCCACGGTGAGGACGTCCTTCAGGTGCAGGTAGCCGGTGTAGCCGCCGTCGGGGTCCTCGACCACGAACCGGGAGAAGCCCACGCGGCCCACGGTCCACTCGAAGTCGTGCGGCGTGATCCCCTCGGGGACGGTGACGACCCGCTCGAGCGGCACCATCACGTCCCCGGCCCGGTGGTCCGAGAACTCGAGGGCCGAGTGCAGCACGCCGGACTCGTCCTCCAGGGTGCCCGAGCGGGTGGACTCGGCCACGATCGACTGCACCTCCTCGAGCGTGTAGGAGGAGGCCACCTCGTCCTTCGGCTCGATGCGCAGGGCGTGCAGCACGAGGTTGGCCGTCCAGTTCAGCGCGGCCACGACGGGATGCAGCAGCTTCGAGAGCCACACGAGCGGCTGGGCCAGCAGCATCACGGCGCGGTCCGCGAACGAGACGGCGGCGTTCTTGGGCACCATCTCGCCCAGGGTCACGTGCAGGAAGGTGACCACCAGCAGCGCGAGCACGAAGGCGGTCACGTCCGCCGCCGCGGACGGGACCCCGAGGGCGGCCATCGGGACGACGAGCAGGTGGTGCAGCGCCGGCTCGGACACGTTGAGGATGAGCAGGGAGCACACCGTGATGCCGAGCTGGCAGACGGCCAGCATCTGGGAGACGTGCTCCATCGCGTAGAGCGCCACCTGGGCCTGGCGGGAGCCGGCCTCGGCCCGCGGCTCGATCTGCGCCCGGCGGGCGCCCATGACGGCGAACTCGCCCGCCACGAAGAAGGCGTTGGCGGCCAACAGGACCACCAGCCACAGCAGTCCGACGACGTCCCCGTTCATGCGCGCGTCTCCTCGTCCTCAGCGGCCGGGTCGAAGCGCACGCGCTCGATGCGGCGGCCGTCCATCCGCTCGACCGTCAGGGTGCCGCCGTCCACGTCCACCACGTCCCCGACCTCCGCCAGGCGCCCCAGTCGGGCCAGGATGTACCCGCCGACGGTCTCGTAGGCCCCGTCCTCCGGCACCACGAGGGCCGGGATCTGGGTCCGCACCTCGTCGGGCCGCAGCTCCGCCGGGAAGTACCAGCGGCCGGAGGCCGTCTGGAGGACCCCCGGGGTGACGCGGTCGTGCTCGTCCGCGACCTCGCCGACGATCTCCTCCACCACGTCCTCGAGCGTGACCACCCCTGCGGTGCCCCCGTACTCGTCCACGACGACGGCCATCTGCAGGTTCGCGTCGCGCAGCTCGGCCAGCAGCTGGTCCAGGTGCACGGTCTCCGGCACGCGGATGACCTCCGTCATCAGTGCACCGGCCTCGAGGTCGGCGCGGCGCTCCCGCGGCACGGCCACGACCTTCTTCACGTGCACCACGCCGCGGATGTCGTCCGAGGAGTCGCCGATCACGGGGAACCGCGAGTAGCCGGTGCTGCGGGCCAGGTCCAGGACCTCGGGCAGAGCCTGGTCCTCCCTCACCGTCTCCACGCGGATGCGCGGGGTCATCACGTCCGCGGCGGTGCGGTCCGCGAAGCGCAGCGTCCGGTCCAGGAACGTGGCGGTCTGCGCGTCGAGCGTGCCCAGCTGGGCCGAGCGGCGGACCAGCGAGGAGAGCTCCTCGGGGCTGCGGGCGCCGGAGATCTCCTCCTTGGCCTCGATGCCCACGCGGGCCAGCACGCCGTTGGAGAACCCGTTCAGGACCAGGATCGCCGGCTTGAACACGGTGCTGAACACGAGCTGGGGCCGGGCGAGTGCGCGGCCGATCGCCATGGGCTCGGCGATGGACATGTTCTTGGGGATCAGCTCGCCGAGGAGCATCGAGAGCAGGGTCGCCACGACCATCGCGACGACGAGCGAGACGGTGCCCACCACGCCGGCCGGCAGCCCCACCTGGAGCAGCAGCGGGTCGATGAGCCGGCTGATCGCCGGGTCCATCACGTAGCCGGTGAGCAGTGTGGTCAGGGTGATGCCCAGCTGGCACGCGGAGAGCTGGGTCGAGAGTGACTTGAGACAGCGCAGCAGGGGCTCGGCGCCGCGGTCACCCGCGTCCACCATGCGCTGCACGGTGGGCACGTCGATCGCGATCATGGCGAACTCGACGGCCACGAAGAACCCGGTGCCCACGATCAGGGCCAGGCCGAGGATCAGCAGGAGCCACTCCACCCGACCTCACCCCCTCGACGGCGGGCCGGGCGGCGGTGCGGGGCACCGGGACTGGAAGGCTCCGATCCGGCCGCGTCCGCGTGGGCGGACGAGCGGTCTGGCACACAGGTGTCAGGGTGATCCATAGTCCGCCCAGTATAGGGGCGTCAGGCCCCGGCGGAACGAGCAGGGGCATGCGGCCGCCTCACCACGACGAGGCGACCGGCCGGCCCTCCTCGTAGCCCGCCGCGGACTGCAGGCCGACGACGGCGCGCTCACGGAACTCCGCCAGGTCGTGGGCGCCGGCGTAGGTCAGCGACGAGCGCACACCGGACGTGATGGTGTCCAGCAGGTCCTCCACCGAGGGGCGGCGCGGGTCCACGTACATGCGCGAGGAGGAGATGCCCTCCTCGAACATCGCCTTGCGGGCCTTGGTGAAGGCGTCCTCGTGGCGGGTGCGGTGCTGGACCGCGCGGGCCGAGGCCATGCCGAAGCTCTCCTTGTACCGCCGACCGTCCGGACCGTGCACGAGGTCGCCCGGAGACTCGAGCGTCCCCGCGAACCACGAGCCGATCATCACCGAGCTGGCTCCGGCGGCCAGCGCGAGCGCCACGTCCCGCGGGTGCTTCACCCCGCCGTCCGCCCACACGCGTGCCCCGAGCTCGCGGGCCGCGGCGGCGCACTCCAGGACCGCCGAGAACTGCGGTCGGCCCACCGCGGTCTGCATGCGCGTGGTGCACATCGCGCCCGGGCCCACGCCCACCTTGACGATGTCCGCGCCCGCCGCGACCAGGTCCCGGACGCCGTCGCCGGAGACGACGTTGCCGGCCACCACGGGCACACCGGGGTCGAGGGCCCGCACGGCGGCGAGCGCATCCAGCATGGTCTGCTGATGACCGTGCGCGGTGTCCACGACGAGCACGTCGACGCCGGCCTCGACCAGGGCGGCGGCCTTCTCCCCCACCGCCCCGTTGATGCCGACGGCGGCGCCGACCCGGAGCCGTCCGCCGTCGTCGAGACCGGGCGTGAACAAGGACGAGCGCAGCAGGCCCGCCGCGGTGACGACCCCGCGCAGCACGGGGGCGGCGGTGCCCACCGCCGGGTCCACGACGGGGGCCATCTCCTGGTGCGCGGCGTGCAGGCGCTCGAAGGCCGCCCGCAGCGCGTCCTTGTCCGGGGCGCCGTCCGTGCCGCCGAGCTCGGCGAGCGTGAGGGTCACCACCGGAGGGTGCATGACGGAGGCGGCCGAGGTGAAGCGGTCCACGTCCTCGCAGTCCTGGGGGCGGACCACGCCGAGCAGCCCGCCGTGCGCGTCCACCACGCAGACGGCCCCGTGGTTGCGGCGGTCCACGAGGTGGAGCAGGTCCAGCACCGTGTCCTGCGGGCCGACGGTCAGGGCGGTGTCCGCCACGGGGTGGGCCGCCTTCACCCGACGCACGACGTCCCGGATCACGTCCGCCGGGATGTCCTGCGGCAGGATCCCGAGACCGCCGCGCCGGGCCATGGTCTCGACCATCCGGCGCCCGGTGACGGCGGTCATGTTGGCGGAGACCAGGGGGATGGTGGCGCCCGTGCCGTCATCCGGGGCGATGTCCACGTCCATGCGACTGGCGACGTCCGAGTGTGAGGGCACGAGGAAGACGTCGTTGTACGTCAGGTCGACGGCCGGGTCGGTGAGGAAGCGCATGGCGTCAGTCTCCCAGACGAGGCGGACGCCGTGAGGCCCCCGCGCGTCCGCCGGGAGCGGAGTCGAGCCGAGGCCGCGGCATTCCGACCGGGGGCGTCGAAGAACTATGATGTCTCGAGGCGTTCCCGGCCCCACGCGCGCCGCGCGGGTGGCCCGGCGCAGCACATCGCATCCCAAGGCTCAGGAAGAGGCGTTACACAGTGCCAGAACTCACGTCGGACCGGCTCGCACAGGAGTTCCCGGGGAACGAACGGCTGGTGGCCGAGATCTACCGGAAGTACCGCGAGGACTCCGGTTCCGTGGACCGGCAGTGGGCACAGATCTTCGCCCGTCTCGAGGCCAGCGCCCCCGCCGCCGAGGCCGAGCCGAAGGCCGCCGCCAAGACCGAGCCGAAGACCGCCGCCAAGGCCGAGCCGAAGGCCACCGCCAAGGTGACCGAGCCGAAGGCGGCGACCGCCCCGGCCCGGGGTGCGCAGCCCAAGGAGACCTCGGTCAGCACCGGCCCCAAGCCCAAGAAGACCCCGGCGGCCCAGGCCGTGCCCTCCGAGCCCGCCGACACCGCCACCACCGCGGACGAGAAGCAGGAGAAGGCCACCGTCCTCAAGGGCATGGCCAAGGCCGTGGCCACGAACATGGACGCCTCCCTATCCATGCCCACCGCCACCACCGTGCGCGACCTGCCGGCCAAGGTGCTGATCGACAACCGCGTGGTCATCAACAGCCACCTGGCCCGCACCCGCGGCGGCAAGGTCTCCTTCACCCACCTCATCGGCTACGCCGTGGTCCGCGCGCTCGCGGCCATGCCCTCGATGAACGTGACCTACGAGGAGCGCGACGGCAAGCCCACCATGGTGGAGCCGGCCCACGTGAACTTCGGCCTGGCCATCGACCTGCCCCGCCCGGACGGCACCCGCGCGCTCGTGGTCCCGAACGTGAAGGCCGCCGAGACCCTCGACTTCCGCGGCTTCTGGAAGGCGTACGACGACCTCGTCCAGCGCGCCCGCAAGAACAAGCTGACGATGGACGACTACGCCGGCACCACGGTCTCCCTGACCAACCCGGGCGGCATCGGCACCGTGCACTCGGTGCCCCGCCTGTCCCAGGGCCAGGCCGCCATCATCGGCGTCGGCGCGCTGACCTATCCGGCCGCCTTCCAGGGCGCCGCCGAGTCCACGCTGCACGACCTGGCGATCTCCAAGACGATCACCCTCACCTCCACGTACGACCACCGCGTGATCCAGGGCGCCGGCTCGGGCGAGTTCCTGAAGATCGTGCACGGCCTCCTGCTGGGCGAGGACGGCTTCTACGACGAGGTCTTCCACTCCCTGCGCATCCCCTACGAGCCCGTCCGCTGGGCCCAGGACGTGCAGGTGAACCCGGAGGAGCAGGTCGGCAAGGTCGCCCGCATCCAGCAGCTCATCCACGCATACCGGGACCGCGGCCACCTGCTGGCCAACGTGGACCCGCTCGAGTACTCGATGGCCTACCACCCGGACCTCGACATCCGCGAGCACGGGCTCACCCTGTGGGACCTGGACCGCGAGTGGCCCACCGGCGGCTTCGGCGGGGCGAGCAGCCTGACCCTGCGCAAGATCCTCGGCGTGCTGCGTGACGCGTACTGCCGCGCCATCGGCGTCGAGTACATGCACATCCAGGACCCGGCCGAGCGCGCCTGGTTGCAGGAGAAGCTCGAGCAGCCGTACGCCAAGCCCACCCGCGAGGAGCAGCTGCGCATCCTGGGCCGCCTCAACGCCGCGGAGGCGTTCGAGACGTTCCTGCAGACCAAGTACATCGGCCAGAAGCGCTTCTCCCTGGAGGGCGGCGAGTCCCTCATCCCGCTGCTGGACGGCATCCTCGGCGACGCCGCCGACGCCGGACTGGACGAGGTCGCCATCGGCATGGCGCACCGCGGTCGCCTGAACGTGCTCACCAACATCGCCGGCAAGACCTACAGCCAGGTCTTCCGCGAGTTCGAGGGGGCCACCCCGGGCGGCGCCTCGGGCTCGGGCGACGTGAAGTACCACATGGGCACCGAGGGCACCTTCGTGTCCGACGCCGGCAACAGCACCCGCGTGTATCTCGCCGCGAACCCCTCGCATCTGGAGGCTGTGGACCCGGTCCTCGAGGGCGTCGTGCGCGCCAAGCAGGACCGCCTCGATCTGGGTGGCCAGCGCCCGGACTCCTTCTCCGTGCTGCCGATCCTCGTGCACGGCGACGCGGCCTTCGCGGGCCAGGGCGTCGTGACCGAGGTCCTGCAGCTCTCGCAGCTGCCCGGCTACCGCACCGGCGGCACGATCCACGTGATCGTGAACAACCAGGTGGGCTTCACCACGCCGCCGACCCAGGCGCGCTCCGCGGTGTACTCCACCGACGTGGCCAAGACCATCCAGGCCCCGATCTTCCACGTCAACGGCGACGAGCCGGAGTCCGTGGTGCACGTGGCCCAGCTCGCCTTCGAGTACCGCCAGCGGTTCAACAAGGACGTCGTCATCGACCTCGTCTGCTACCGCCGCCGCGGCCACAACGAGGGCGACGACCCGTCGATGACGCAGCCGCGCATGTACAACCTCATCGAGCAGAAGCGCTCCACCCGCAAGCTGTACGTCGAGTCCCTCGTGGGCCGCGGCGACATCACGCAGGAGGAGGCGGACAGCGCCCTGAAGGACTACCAGCAGCAGCTGGAGCGGGTCTTCGCGGAGACCCACGAGGACGCGCCCACCTCCGGCGACGAGGGCCTCCGCCCGGCCGAGGACCGGGACGCGGCCCCGGAGGCGCCGGCGTCCACGGCCATCTCGGCCGAGACGCTGCGGGCCATCGGGCAGGCGCACATCGACGTGCCCGAGGGCTTTACGGTCCACCCCAAGCTCGCGGCCCTGCTCGAGCGCCGCGCCAAGATGGCCGTCGACGGCGGCATCGACTGGGGCTTCGCCGAGCTGGCGGCCTTCGGCTCGCTGCTCATGGAGGGCGTGCCGGTCCGCCTGGCGGGCCAGGACTCCCAGCGCGGCACCTTCACGCAGCGCCACTCGGTGTTCCACGACCGGATCACCGGCGACACGTGGGCGCCGCTGAGGCACCTCTCCGAGGACCAGGCGAAGTTCTGGGTCTACAACTCGCTGCTGTCCGAGTACGCCGCCCTCGGCTTCGAGTACGGCTACTCCGTGGAGCGCTCCGACGCCCTCGTGCTGTGGGAGGCCCAGTTCGGCGACTTCGTGAACGGCGCGCAGACGATCATCGACGAGTTCATCTCCTCGGCCGATCAGAAGTGGTCGCAGACCTCGTCCGTGGTCCTGCTCCTCCCCCACGGCTACGAGGGACAGGGGCCGGACCACTCCTCCGCCCGCATCGAGCGCTTCCTGCAGATGTGCGCCGAGGACAACATGCGCGTGGTCAACCCCTCCACGGGCGCGAACCACTTCCACCTGCTGCGCGAGCACGCCTACGCCCGCCCGCGTCGGCCCCTCATCGTGTTCACCCCGAAGCAGCTGCTGCGCCTCAAGGCCGCCGCGAACTCGGTGGAGGACTTCACCGAGGGCGGCTTCCAGCCGGTCATCCCGGACGCCGGGGTGGACGCCAAGGACGTCACGCGCGTGGTGCTGGTCTCCGGCCGGCTGTACTACGACCTGCTCGCCCGCCGCGAGAAGTCCGGTGACACGTCCACCGCGATCGTGCGGGTGGAGCAGCTCTACCCGCTGCCGCTCGACGAGATCCGCAAGGCGCTCCGCGCCTACCCGGTCGCCGACGTCACCTGGGTGCAGGACGAGCCCGCGAACCAGGGCCCGTGGCCGTTCATGGCACTGAACCTCGTGCCGCAGCTCGACGGCCCCGTGACCCTCGTGTCCCGCCCGGCCTCGGCCGCGACCTCCGCGGGCACCAAGGGCCGCCACGACCAGGAGCTCAGCACGCTGCTGGACGCCGCCTTCGGCCGCTGACCCGGACCGACCCTGCGCCGCCGCCGCACCCTCCGGTGCGGCGGCGGCGCCGGATCGGCCGACGAAAGGACACACTGTGCACAACCGCCGGATCCGGATCGCCGCCGTCGGCGACCAGCTGCTGGCCGGTGCGGGCGACGCCCGCGCCATCGGCTGGTGGGGCCGCGTGCTCGCCCGCACCCAGGCCCCCGACGTGGAGCTGGAGAACTACGTGCTGGCCGTGCCGCACGAGACCACCGAGGACCTCAACGAGCGCTGGTGGGGCGAGGCCTCGCGGCGCTTCTCCGAGGAGACGGAGAACCGCCTCGTCGTGGCCCTGTCCGACGCGGACCTGGACCTGGAGGCCACCTCGACCGCCCGCTCGCGGCTGAACCTGGCCAACGTCCTGGACACCGCCTCGCAGCGGAACATCCCGGTGCTCGTGGTGGGCCCCACGCCCACCCTGGACGAGCAGCGCAACGCCCGGCTCGCCGAGCTCAACGCCGCCTACCTGGATGTGGCCGACCGGCGCAACCACGTGTACGTGGACACGTTCACCCCGCTGGTGGGACACGAGCAGTGGCGCGCGGACCTCGCCTCCGGCCAGGGCCGGCCGGGCCAGGCGGGCCACGGGCTCATCGCGTGGCTCGTGCTGCACCGGGGCTGGTACCAGTGGCTCGGTCTGCCTGAGCCCACGGCCTGATGTGACAGAATGGACCACCGACCGACTCGTTGAAGGGAGACGTCATGAGCAAGCGTGCACGCAAGCGTCGCGACCGCCGCAGGAACGGCGCCAACCACGGCAAGCGTCCCAACGCCTGATCCGCTGATCGGCGTCGCGGACCGGCCGGGTGCCACCCGGCGACCGCAGACCACGAAGGGCCGTCCCCTCAGGGGACGGCCCTTCGTCATCGTCGGGGCGCCCGATCGGGTGCCCACGGGTCCGCATGTCGCGGTGTCAGCCCCAGGTGACGGTCGTCGTCGAGATCTGGGTGATGCGGGTCATGATGGTGGCCCGCAGCTGCGCGGGCGCCTTCTCCTGGCAGCACCGACGCACCGCCGAGCGGATGAGCTCTTCGAGCTCCTTCTGGTGCCGGCAGTCCGGACACTCCGCCACGTGGGCGCGCACCTGCTCGATGTCCTCGGGCGTCAGGGCGCCGTCCAGGTACTGGTACAGCCGCTCCAGGGAGGCGTCCTGGGCGTCGCGGCACTCATGGCCGTGCTGGTCCGCGGTCATCGCGTGGCCTCCTTCGTGCTCGTCTCGGTCTGCTTCGTGCCGCCGCGCCCGGTCTTCTTCTTCGGCTGGGCCTTGATGCCGCGCGCGGCCGCGTAGTCCGCGAGGCGCTCGCGCAGCTGCTTGCGGCCGCGGTGCAGCCGCGACATGACGGTGCCGATCGGCACGTCGAGGATCTCGGCGATCTCCTTGTAGGCGAAGCCCTCCACGTCCGCGAAGTAGACGGCGAGCCGGAACTCCTCCGGGATCGCCTGCAGGGCGTCCTTCACCTGGGAGTCGGGCAGCCGGTCGAGGGCCTCCGTCTCGGCCGAGCGCAGGCCACCGGAGGTGTGCTCGGCGGCCCGGGCCATCTGCCAGTCCTCCACCTCAGGGTTGTCCGCCTCGAGGGGCTGGCGCTGCCGCTTGCGGTAGAGGTTGATGTACGTGTTCGTGAGGATCCGGTAGAGCCAGGCCTTGAGGTTGGTGCCGGGCCGGTACTGGTGGAACGAGGAGTAGGCCTTCGTGTACGCCTCCTGGACCAGGTCCTCGGCGTCCTGCGGGTTGCGCGTCATGCGCAGCGCAGCGGAGTACAACTGGTCCACGAACTCGAGGGCGTCACGCTCGAACCGGGCACGGCGCTGCTGTTCGGACTCGGCGGCGACGTCGATGTCGGCGCGGTCGTGCTCGGGGGCGTCCTCGGGCCGGGCGAATTCCGGCCGGCTGTTGTCAGTGCTCATCGCGGGCCAGTCTACGGTCCGGGAGGGATGCGTCAGCAGGGCGGCGCTCATGCGGGGCTCCTCTCCGGCTGCGGTCCGCGGCGAGCGGGACCGGTGCGCCGACACGGGTACGGGGTCGTCCAGTGGAGCGCCAGGAGCGTTCCAGGTATTCCCCCGCGACAGGCCGACCCCGGCCGACAGCCGCCGGATAGGCTGGTCCGGTGACCCGCCCCACGCGTGCCGCCGCGCACTCCCCCGCCCCCCGTCCCGACGCCGCCGAGACCTGGCCCGCGCCCGTGGCGCGCGGCCCGGTGCGCGGAGAGGTGCGGCTGCCGGGATCGAAGTCGCTGACGAACCGGCATCTCGTGCTCGCCGCGCTCGCCGACGGTCCGTGCGTCCTGCACGGCGTCCTCGAGTCGCGGGACACGGCATTGATGCGCACGGCGCTCACAGCGCTCGGGGCCCGGTTCGAGCCCCTGTCCGACGGCGGACTGCGGGTGCATCCGATGCCGGTCGGCGCGCCGCTGGCCGGGGATGTCGCCGTGGACTGCGGACTGGCGGGGACGGTCATGCGCTTCGTCCCGTTCGTCGCCGCGCTGCGGCCCGGCCGGGTCCGCTTCGACGGCGACACCGGCGCGCGCCTGCGCCCGATGGCCCCGGTCCTGGACGCGCTGCGCCAGCTCGGGGTGGCCGTCGTCGAGGAGGGTGAGCCCGGTCGCCTGCCCTTCACGACGACGACCCGCGCGGACGCGGCCACGGTGGCCCCCGACGGCGACGTGCCGGAGGTCGCGGTCGACGCCTCCGGCTCCTCCCAGTTCCTGTCCGCCGCGCTGCTGGCGGCCGCGGGGATGCCGCGCGGTCTTCGGCTGCGGCACACCGGGGAGACCGTGCCGAGCCCGGAGCACGTCGCGATGACCGTCGGGGTGCTGCGCGCGCTCGAGGTGGACGTCGCCGAGACGGGCCCCGGGGCGTGGACCGTGGCCCCGGGGCGCATCCCGGGGCACGAGGCGACCGTCGAGCCGGACCTGTCCAACGCGGGCCCCTTCCTGGCCGCCGCCGTGGCCACGGGCGGCTCCGTGACGGTGCCGGACTGGCCGACCCGCACGACGCAGATCGGCGACCGCTGGCGGCGGATCCTGCCGCAGTTCGGGGCGAGCGTGGCGCTCACGGTCGACCGCACGGACCGCTCCCGCGGCCGCCTCACGGTGACCGGGGTGGTCCAGGACGACGGCACGCCCCGCATCACCGGCGCCGGTGAGATCGCGGACACGGCCGAGCTCGCCCCCACCGCGGCCGCGCTCGCCCTGCTGGCCTCCGGGCCCACCCGCCTGACGGGGATCGGCCATCTGCGGGGCCATGAGACGGACCGGCTCGCCGCGCTCACCGCCGAGGCCGCCCGCCTGGGGGTCACCGTGGACGAGGGAGAGACGACGCTCGGCTTCCCGGGCACGGACGCGTCGGGGCCGCTGTCGCCGGCCGCCCTCGAGACCTACCACGACCACCGGATGGCGACCTTCGCCGCCGTCGTCGGCCTGCGCGTGCCGGGGACCGGCATCGTGGACGTGGCGACCACCGCGAAGACGATGCCGGACTTCCCCGCACTGTGGACCGCGCTCGTGGCACCCGGCGACGCGGCCGAGGAGGCCCGCTGATGGCCCGGCGCCTCGATCCCTCGGCGTGGGACGAGTCCGATGTCCGGGTGCGCCCGTCCAAACGCGGCACCCGCCCGCGCACCAAGGAGCGGCCCAAGCACGAGGATGCGCAGGTCGGCATGGTCACCACGGTGGACCGCGGCCGGTACGCCGTGGTGCTGCCGGATCGCCTGGACGAGCGGATCACGGCGATGCGCGCCCGCGAGCTGCGCCGCACGCCGATCGCCACGGGCGACCGGGTGGCCGTCGTCGGGGACCTCTCCGGGGACGAGGGCACGCTCGCACGCATCGTCCGTGTCGAGGAGCGCAGCACGGTCCTGCGCCGGTCGGCGGACGACTCGGACGAGGTCGAGCGGGTGGTGGTGGCCAACGCCGACCTGCTGGTGATCATGGTGGCCGCGGCCAATCCGGAGCCCCGGACCGGCTTCATCGACCGCGCCCTGGTCGCCTGCTACGACGCCGGCATCCACCCGGTGCTGCTCATCACGAAGACCGACCTGCGTGATCCGGCCGCGCTGGTGGCGCACTACGAGGCCCTGGACCTGGAGGTGATGACCTCCGGTGCGGCGACCTTCGAGGCCGAGACCGGGGACACCGCCCTGGACGCCTCGCTCGTGGCCCGGGTGGCCGAGCGGCTGATCGGGCACACGAGCGCGTTCGTGGGGCCCTCCGGCGTCGGCAAGTCCACGCTGCTGAACGCGCTCACCGGCGCGGAACGGGCCACCGGCCACGTCAACGCCGTCACCGGCCGGGGCCGGCACACCTCCTCGTCCGCGCTCGCACTGCCGCTGACGGGCGACGACGGCGCCCCCCTGCCGGACACCTGGGTGGTGGACACCCCCGGCATCCGGTCCTTCGGGCTGGGCTGGGTCGAGCCGGACCGCGTGGTGGAGGCGTTCGACGACCTCGCCGGCGGGCTGGCGGACTGCCCGCGCGGCTGCACCCACACCGCCGACTCCCCCGGCTGCGGCCTGGACGCATGGGTGGCCGCGGGCCACGCCGGCCCCTCGGGAGCGGCACGCCTGGCCTCGCTGCGGCGTCTGCTCGGCAACCGGCTGGCCCCCTCGGGGGCGGAGGACGCGGCGTCGTCCGAGGACTGAGGCGGCCCGCGCGGTATAGCGTGGGCGGCATGGAGCGACCTGAGAACCCTGCGACCCGCGGCCGCGACCTCACGGAGGACCTGCGGCTGGCCCACATGCTGGCGGACAACGTGGACTCGATCACGATGTCCCGGTTCAAGGCCCAGGACCTCGAGGTCAGCACCAAGCCGGATCTCACCCCTGTCACGGATGCGGACCGCGCCGCCGAGGAGTCCATCCGCTCGACCCTGTCCCGTGCCCGGGCGCGCGACGGCATCGTGGGTGAGGAGTTCGGCGGATCTCTGAGCCGCTCCGGCCGGCAGTGGGTGGTCGACCCCATCGACGGCACCAAGAACTTCGTGCGCGGCGTGCCCGTGTGGGCCACCCTCATCGCGCTGCTGATCGACGGCGAGCCCGTCGTCGGCGTCGTCTCCGCCCCCGCCCTGCACCGTCGCTGGTGGGCCGCGGCCGGCCAGGGCGCCTTCGCGGGCACCTCGCTCACGCGTGCTCAGCGGATCACCGTGTCCGGCGTGGACCGGGTCGAGGACGCGTCGCTGTCCTTCTCCTCGATCGAGGGCTGGCGCGAACGCGGCTCGATCCGCGCGTTCCTGCAGCTCACCTCGGACGTGTGGCGCGTGCGCGGCTTCGGCGACTTCTGGTCCTACATGCTCGTCGCCGAGGGCGCCGTGGACATCGCGGCCGAGCCCGAGCTCGAGCTGCATGACATGGCCGCTCTGGTGCCGATCGTGCGCGAGGCCGGCGGCCGCTTCACCTCGCTGGACGGCGAGGACGGCCCGTTCGGCGGGCACGCGCTGGCCACGAACGGCCTGCTCCACGACGACGTCCTCGCCCGCCTGCGCACGGGTGACGAAACCGAGGACGGCGCCTGATGGCCGCGCGGGGGGAGCCGGCGGCCGACCGGAGGGGCGGGCGCGGGACAGATCGCCGGCCCCGCACTGCGGGTGCGGTGGCCCTCGGCGGTGCCGCGGGCGTGCTGTGCGGTGTGGGGGTGATGAACGCGGTGACCGCGCTGGCCGGGGCGCCGAACTTCCGCGGCGCGTTCGGCGGCGCGTTCGGGGTGGTCGACGTCCTCGTCCAGGCCCTGCCGCTGTTCGTGGTGAACGTGCTCGGCTCGTTCCTGCTCGGCCTGCTGTGGGCGGCCTCGCGACGCCGCGGGCCGGACTGGCGTCCACGCCTGGTGGCGGGGCTGGGAACCGGCTTCCTCGGTGCGTTCACCACCATCTCCAGCGCCGTCGCCCTGGCGCTGTGGCCGGTGCGGCTGGGCGCCGCGGCGTCCGGGGCGGGTGTCGTCCTCGCCGCGGCGGCCTCGGTGCTGCTGGTGCTCGCGCTGATGGCTGCACTCTCGACGGCGGCGGCCGTGCTCGGCCTGCACGCCGGGGGCGCCCCGGGGTCGCGCGTGGTCGGGACGGATCGTTCGGAGGAGGACGCATGAGCGGCGCGGGATACGAGGTCTTCGCTCTCTTCCAGGGGGCCCTCCTGGCCTGCCTCGCGGCGGGCGGGGCGCTCGGCGCCCTGGCGCGCGGGCGCCTGACCGACCGGCTCGGCCCCCGGGGTCTGCTCACCGCCAACACGACGGCGGCCCTGCTCCTCGGCGTCACCGTCGGCCTGGCCGTGCCGGAGCTGGTGTACGCGTCCGGGGGCTGGGGCGACGGGCAGGCGCTCATGCTCGTCGCGGCGGTGTCCGCCGTGGTGTCCGGGTTCTGCCTCGCCCTGGGGACGTGGTCCACCGTGGCCGCTGAGGCCGCCGACGCCGTGCTCGCCCGTCGATGGGGCGCGGCCGCCCGCCTGTGGGCCGCGCATCTGGGGCTGGGGCTGGTGGCCGTCGTCGTCGGCTGGGGCGCCGGCCTGGGGCTGCACACCGTCCTGGCCGGCTGAGGGACGGGCCGCCGCACACCGGGCGCGGACACGACGAAGGCCCCGGAATCGTGACGATTCCGGGGCCTTCCCGTGGTGGTGAGTGGAGCCGGCGGGAATTGAACCCGCGTCCGATGAGGTGTTGCCAGGTCTTCTCCGGGCGCAGTCTGCTGTGGGTGTTGCTCGGTCCTGGCCGTCCCGCAGACGGGCGGCCAACCCGGACCCAGCCGGATTGATGTCGGCGTCACGACCCCCGGCGAGGGTGACGCCCAGTGGCTATCTAGCTGACGCCACGATCCGAGGCGACAGCGACCTCGGGGTGACGGACTCGATCACTGATCAGGCAGCGAGAGCGAAGTCAGTGCGCTTGGATTCGGCACTTATTGGTTTGCAGAGAGCGTTTGACGAGATGACTCTGCATCCTCGGCCCGCTTCTCCCGACGCGACACACACCGTCGAAACCGATCGGCCCCATGGGGGCGACTCCTCTATGAGGTTGTCAATCACCACTGCAGGCGGAGGGCGCGAGGCCCGCCGGTCCTGAAACCGGCCCTGCGAGAGATACAACGTAGCACGCCCCCGAGGCATTCCCAAGGGGTCCACCGCGCTCAGGCCACGCCGGCGCGCCGGTTGCGCATCCGCATGGCCCGCTGGGCCTCGCGGTTGTCCTGCTGCTCGCGCAGCTTGTGCCGCTTGTCGTATTCGCGGTTGCCGCGCGCGACGCCGATCTCCACCTTCACGCGCCCGTTCAGGAAGTACAGGGACAGCGGCACGATGGTCAGGCCCGGATCCTGGATCTGGCGGGAGATCTTCGTCAGCTCGGCGCGGTGCAGCAGCAGCTTGCGGCGGCGGCGGGCGGCGTGGTTGGTCCACGAGCCGTTGAGGTACTCCGGGATGTAGACCTGCTCGAGCCACAGCTCGTCCCGGTAGAAGACCGCGAAGCCGTCCACGAGCGAGGCCTTGCCCTCGCGCAGCGACTTCACCTCGGTGCCGGTGAGCACCATGCCGGCCTCGTACGTGTCGAGGATGGTGTAGTCGTGGCGCGCCTTCTTGTTGTTGGCGATCACCTGGCGTTCGCCGGGGGCCGGCTGCTTGGCGGCCTTGCCCTTGCTGTTCTTGCCCATGGCCTCACGTCCTTCCAGCGTCCACGGCGACGGCCGCGCCCCGATCAGGGCGCGGCCGTCCAGTCTATCCCGTGCCGGCCCGATGCCCGCCGAGGCGGTGCGCCGGGGCCGCGGGGCGGCGTCGTCGGCTCAGTCCAGCGGCGCGCCGGTGAGCGCGCGGACCTGCTCCTCGGTGATGCCGGGCGCGGTCTCCACGAGCGCCAGGCGGGGCTGTTCCGGGGTGCCGACGACGTCGATCACGGCCAGGTCCGTGATGATGCGGTCGACGACGGCGCGGCCGGTCAGCGGCAGGGTGCACTGGTCGACGATCTTGGGGGTGCCGTCCTTGGACACGTGGTCCATCATGACGATCACGCGGCCGGCGCCGTGGACGAGGTCCATCGCACCGCCCATGCCCTTGACCATCTTGCCGGGCACCATCCAGTTGGCCAGGTCGCCCGCGGCGGAGACCTCCATGCCGCCCAGGACGGCGACGTCGATCTTGCCGCCGCGGATCATGCCGAAGCTCAGCGCGGAGTCGAAGAAGGACGCCCCCGGGTTCACGGTGACGGTCTCCTTGCCCGCGTTGATCAGGTCCGGGTCCACGGCGTCCTCCGTGGGGTACGGGCCCGTGCCGAGGATGCCGTTCTCGGACTGCAGCACCACGGACCGCCCGGCGGGGATGTGGTTGGGGATCAGCGTGGGCATGCCGATGCCGAGGTTGACGTAGGCGCCGTCCGGCAGCTCCTGCGCGGCGCGGGCCGCCATCTGGTCGCGGCTCAGGCCCCGGGGGCGCCCGGTGGTCTGCTCGCTCATGCCCGCCCCTCCCCCGACGCGCGCACGGTGCGCTTCTCGATCCGCTTCTCGATGTCCGTGCCGACCTCCACGATCCGGTGCACGAAGACACCGGGCAGGTGCACGTCATCCGGGTCGATCTCGCCGGGCTCGACGAGCTCCTCCACCTGCGCGATGCACACGCGGCCGGCCATGGCCGCGGGCGGGCCGAACTGGCGGGTGGCCTTGCGGAACACGAGGTTGCCGTGGCGGTCGCCCTTCCACGCGTGCACGAGGGAGAAGTCGGTGACGATGGAGCGTTCGAGCACATAGGTCTCGGGCTCGTCCGGGGTCTGGCTGAGGTAGCCCTCGCCGAGCACGAACGTGTCCGTGGGCTTGGCCTGCGAGGACTTCACCACGGTGCCGTCCGCGTCGTAGCGCATGGGCAGGCCGCCTTCGGCCACCTGGGTGCCGACGCCGGAGCGGGTGTAGAACGCCGGGATGCCGGCGCCGCCGGCGCGGAGCTTCTCCGCGAGGGTGCCCTGCGGGACGAGCTCCACCTCGAGCTCGCCCTTGAGGTACTGGCGGGCGAACTCCTTGTTCTCCCCCACATAGGAGGAGGTCATCTTCCGCAGCCGGCGCGCGCCGAGCAGGATGCCCAGGCCCCAGCCGTCCACGCCGCAGTTGTTGGAGACGACGGACAGGTCCGTGGCGCCCTGCTCGAGCAGGGCCTCGATGAGCTGCACGGGGTTGCCGGAGAGCCCGAAGCCGCCGACGGCCAGGGACGCGCCGTCCGGCACGTCCGCCACCGCCTCGGCGGGCGTGGCCACGGTCTTGTCGAGAGCCATGTCCGGGGTCCTTTCTGTCAGGGGCGGTCTGTCAGCGGAAGAGGATCAGGGCCTCGCCCTGGCCGCCGCCGCCGCAGAGCGAGACGGCCGCGCGGCCGCCGTCGCGCCGGTCGAGCTCGAGGGCGGCGTGCAGGGCCAGCCGGGCGCCGGAGGCGCCGATCGGGTGGCCCAGGGCGATGGCGCCGCCGTGGATGTTGGTCTTCTCGTGCGGGTAGCCGAGGTCGCGCAGGGACTGCACGGCCACCGCGCCGAACGCCTCGTTGATCTCGATGAAGTCAAGGTCGGCCACGTCCCAGCCCTGCTTCCGCACCGCCGCGGCGATCGCGTCCGAAGGCTGCGAGTGCAGCTGCGAGCTGTCCGGGCCGGCGGTCTGGCCGGGTGCGCCCACCGTGGCGAGGATCGTCAGGCCCTTCTCCTCGGCGAAGGCCCGCGAGGTCACCACGAGGGCGGCGGCGCCGTCGGACAGGGGCGAGGAGTTGCCGGCCGTGATGGTGCCGTCCTTCGCGAACGCCGGGCGCAGGGCGCCCAGCGACTCGGCGGTCGTGTCCGGGCGGACCCCTTCGTCCTGGGAGACGACCAGCGGGTCGCCCTTGCGCTGCGGGATCTCCACCGGGGCGATCTCGCCCTCGAAGACGCCCTCGGACTGGGCCCGGGCGGCCCGCTGGTGCGAGGCCGCGGCGACCTCGTCCTGCTCGGCGCGGGCGATGTTCCGCTCGCCGTTGCCGGACTCGGTCAGCTCGCCCATGGCCTCGTGGCTCAGGGAGTCGGTGAGGCCGTCCCACGCGACGGCGTCGAGCATGGTGGCCGGGCCGTACTTGAAGCCCTTGCGCGCGCCGGGCAGCAGGTGCGGGGCGTTGGTCATGGACTCCTGACCGCCGGCCACCACCACGTCCGCCTCGCCGAGGCGGATGAGACGGGCGGCGTCGATCACGGCGGTGAGGCCGGACAGGCACACCTTGTTGATCGTCATGGCCGGGACGTTCAACGGGATGCCCGCGGCGAGCGCGGACTGGCGGGCCGGGTTCTGGCCCGCGCCGGCCTGCACGACCTGGCCCATGTAGACCATGTCCACGTCCTCGGGGGCCACGCCGGCGCGCTCGAGCGCGTGCGTGATCGCGTGGGCGCCCAGGTCCACGGCGCGCAGGTCGGCCTGCTGCGAGAGCAGCCGGGTGAAGGGCGTGCGGGCACCGCCCACGATCACGGCATCGGTGGGCTGAGGCTGGGGCAGCTCGGCGGTCATGCGGTCCTCCTGGGACGTTCAACTCGGTTCATCACGATTCACTCAAATGCAGTCTATGACCCCGGTCACAGGCGCGCCAGGGAGCGACGCGTCTGTGACGGCGCGCCGCGGCACAGGGACCACGACGGCCCGCACCCGCAGCGCGCGGGTGCGGGCCGTCGTCGGGACGTCCGGGGATCGGGCCGGAGCCTCAGAGGCCCTGGCCGGTGGGCGAGACGAGGATCTTCACGGCCGTCTCGTTGTGGTGGATGAGGGTCTCGAAGCCCTGGTCGACCAGGTCGTCGAGGCCGATCTTGCCGGTGATGAACGGCGCGAGGTCCACGGCGCCGTCCTCGACCATGCGGATGGTGTCCGCGTGGTCGTTCGCGTACGCGATGGTGCCGCGCAGGTCGATCTCCTTCATCACCAGCTTGTGCAGGGCCACGGCGGGCTCGTGGCCCCAGATGGACTCGTTGACGATCACCCCGCCGGGACGCACCGCGTCCAGCAGCATGTCCAGCACCACGTCCACCGAGGTGCACTCGAAGCCCACGTCCGCGCCCTGGCCGTCGTGCAGCTCGCGGATCTTCGCGGGCACGTCCACCTCGCGGGGGTCGAATGCCTCGTCTACCACGCCGGCCTCGAGCACCTTCTGGCGGCGCAGCTCCGAGAGCTCGGAGACGTACACCGTCAGGCCCTTGCCCTTGAGCACGGCCGCCGTGAGCGCGCCGATGGGGCCGGCGCCACCGATCACTGCCACGCCCGACGTCGGAGAGCCGGCCCGCACCCACGCGTGGTGGGCCACGGAGAGCGGCTCGATGAGCGCGGCCTGGTCGAGAGGCACGGAGTCGGCCACCGGGTGGACCCAGCGGCGCTGCACCGCGATCTGCTCGGCCAGTCCGCCGCCGTCGCCGCCCAGGCCGATGAAGTTCATGTCCGGCGCGAGGTTGTAGTCCGGTCGGTCCCGGTCCTCCTCGCGCACGATGTACGGCTCCACGACGACCTTCTGGCCGACCTCGAGGTCCGTGACGCCCTCGCCCAGGGCGGCGACGGTGCCGGACATCTCGTGGCCGAGCGTGACGGGGGCGGCGTCGCCGGAGATCGGGTGCGGGTGCCCGGCCGGCGGGATGAAGATCGGGCCCTCGAGGTACTCGTGCAGGTCCGTGCCGCAGATGCCGCACCACGCGACGTCCACGAGGACCTGCCCCGGGCCGGCCGTGGGCGAGTCGATCTCCTCGATGCGGATGTCCTTCTTGCCGTGCCAACGGGCGGCGCGCATGGTCATGCTGGTCGACCTCCTGGGTGGGAATGGAGTCTGGTGCCGGACCGGCGCGCGGGGGCGCCTGCCCGGTGCTTCGAGCATCCCACCGGGCCGGTCTCCCGGGCCAGGCCCGAGGCCCCTGCGGGGGCTTGAACGGCGACGCCGGCCGGCGCCTCACTGCGGAGGTGCGGGCCGGCGTCGTGGTGGCCCGGGCGACGGGGCCGTGCCGCGGGGCTCAGTCCTCCTGGGCGGCCTTGACCTGCTCGGCGCGCCAGCGGATCCCGGCGTCCACGAAATCGTCGATGTGGCCGTCGAACACGGAGGAGGGGTTGCCCTCCTCGTGGCCCGTGCGCAGGTCCTTGACCATCTGGTACGGGTTCAGCACGTAGGAGCGCATCTGGTCGCCCCAGGACGCCTTGACGTCGCCGGCCATCTCCTTCTTCTTCGCGTCCTCCTCGGCCTTGCGCAGCAGCAGCAGGCGAGACTGGAGCACGCGCAGGGCGGCGGCACGGTTCTGGATCTGCGACTTCTCGTTCTGCATGGACACGACGATGCCGGTGGGCAGGTGCGTCATGCGGACGGCGGAGTCCGTGGTGTTCACGGACTGGCCGCCGGGGCCCGAGGAGCGGAACACGTCCACCTTGATCTCGGACTCGGGGATCTCGATGGAGTCGTCCGACTCGATCAGCGGCACCACCTCGACCGCCGCGAAGGACGTCTGGCGGCGGCCCTGGTTGTCGAAGGGGCTGATGCGCACGAGGCGGTGCGTGCCGGCCTCCACGGAGAGGGTGCCGAACGCGAAGGGCGCGTTGACCTCGAAGGTGACGGACTTCAGGCCGGCCTCCTCCGCGTAGGAGGTGTCCATGACCTTGGTGGACCAGCCGCGCTGCTCAGCCCAGCGCAGGTACATGCGCATGAGGGTCTCGGCGAAGTCGGCCGCGTCCACGCCGCCGGCGCCCGCGCGGATGGTCACGACGGCGTCGCGCTGGTCGTACTCGCCGCTGAGCAGCGTGACGACCTCGAGTTCCTCCAGGGCCTTGCGGATGGAGGTCAGCTCCTGGTTCGCGTCGTCGAGGAGGGAGGGCTCGTCCTCCTCCGCGGCGAGCTCGACCATGGTCTCCAGGTCCTCGATGCGGCTCTCCAGGGAGGTGATGCGCTTGAGGTCCGTCTGACGGTGGGAGAGCTTGGAGGTGACCTTCTGGGCCTCCTCCGGGTCGTCCCAGAGGTCCGGTGCGGAGGCCTGCTGCTCCAGTTCGGCGATGTCCGCCTTGATGCGGTCGAGGTCCGAGACCTGCTCGATGGAGGCCAGGGTGTGGCGCAGGGAGTCGATCTCCGCGGAGAAGTCAGTGTCAGCCATGATTCGGCCAGCCTACCGCGTGGGGTGGACGCCGGTCGTGTGCCAGCGGCGGATCGCCGCCGCGACGGCCTCGGGCTCCGTGACGTGCGGCCAGTGGCCCGTGCTGACATCGACGACGGTGGCGTGCTGCGTGACCGCGTCCAGGTCCCGTTGGTGGACGTCCCGGGTGCTGCGCACGTATAGCGTCGGGACGGTGATGCCGGCCCAGAGGGCACGGGTGTCCGCGGCGAGGACGGCGGCCCAGAGCTCGCGCATCGGATGGTCCGGCGTGGCGTCCAGGTCGGTCAGGATCCGCTCGCGCCACGGCTCCGGGACGAGGAGGTCCCGCGCGAGCGAGGCGCGGAGCACGCTCCGCCAGTCCGGGCGGGCGGCGAGGCGGGCCTTGGCCGCCCGGGCGGCCAGGGCGGTGTCCGTCACCGGGACGTTCGAGTCGATGACCACGAGGGCGCGGGGCCGCACCAGCCCGTCGGCGACGGCGCGCAGCGCGATGACCCCGCCCGTGCTGTGGCCGATCAGCAGCCCCGGCACGGGGCCGGCCTGCGCCGCCCAGGTGCGGGCGGCGTCGAGGACGGGGTCCGCATCGGTCGCCGGCCGTGCGGCCCGGGGGCGGCCCTGACCGCCGGCGTCCGTGCCCGGGTGGCCGGGCAGGGCGGGCGAGGCGGCGAGGTCGGCCACGGCGCCGAGGGCGTCAGCAAGGGGCTCGAAGTGGGCGGGCCGGCCACCGATGCCGTGGAGGAAGCGGATCACCGGGCCAGGCTAGTGCGACTGCTGCCCGTCGCCTCGAGGGGGACCGACAGGGGCAGTGTCCCCGCGAACGGGCCGGTCATGGCGAACAGATCGGCCCGGGCGTCGAGGGTGACGACGACGGTGGTGCCGTCGTCGGCCACGCGGGCGTTCATCCCGCCGAGCCCGGGCACGGCCTCCTGGGCACCGACGGCCGCGAGGTGTGCGCTGGCGGAGGCGGCGACGTCGTCGTCGGAGAGCACGACGCCCGGGTCCTCCCCCAGCCGGAAGCCGAGCTCCTCTGCCCCGGCGATGGCGGCCGAGTCCGCGAGCGACTGCAGGCGGCGGTGCTGCAACTGCACGGTGGTGACCGCGAGCATGACCAGCATGAGGGCCACGAGCACGGCGCACAGGCCGACGGTGAGGACGGTGGTCTGCCCGTCGTCGTGACCCAGGCGAGCGGTGAGGCGGCGGCGCATCAGAACCTCGGCACAGTCTGCCGGGCGTCGGAACCCACCGTCACGGGGGTCAGCGACCACGCTGCCGGCGTGAGAGGGACGGGCACCCCCACGTCCACCCGCACGGCGACGACCTCGCCCGGTTCGAGCGTGCCACAGCCGCCCTGATCGCAGCCGACGGTCAGGTCGTACTGGCCGGCGCCCACGCCGTAGTCGGCCAGCGTGAGCTCGACGGTGGCGTGGGCGGCGCCTGCGCTGGGGTGATCAGCCTCGGCGACCACGGCCTTGACGGCCTGGTCAGCGGCGGCGACCGAGGCGAACGCCGCGGCCTGGACCTGGGAGACGTAGATCATCAGGTACACCACGGGGATCAACAGGACGAGGGTGAGGCCCAGGAATTCGACCGTGGCCGCTCCCCGCTCGTCGCGGACGTCATTGACGGAACGCATGACCGCTCACCTCCACGGGGATCGGGCCCGGCAGGAACCCCAGGCCGGGCAGCGAGCTCGAGACCGTGACGCGCAGGACCGGGACCCCGTCCTGGCTGGTGAGCTCCGCGGCGACGTCGGCCCCGGACTGGCCGGGCACGCCGGCCGAGAGCAGCTCCCGAGCCCGCTGGACGCCGTCCTCGGGGCTCCGGTCCGCGAGCGCCCCGTACCGGGCGCCGGCGGAGGCGGCGTCGATCATCACGTTGCGCGTGTGGATCACGACGCCGGCCTGGAGCAGCGCCGCGAAGAGCAGGACGACCAGGGTCATCACCATGGTGGACTCGGCCACCGCGGCGCCCCGGTCGTCCCGCCAGCGGACACCCGTGTGGCCGCCACGGGGCGCCTGCGCGCCGTGGGCAGCACCCCGGGGCATGCTCAGCCGCCCTGGGACACCTGGGAGATGGCCTGGTTGAACAGTCCCTGGAGCGCCGGCAGGGCGAGGGCCAGCAGGCCGGCCACGAGCACGGCGGACATGAGGGTGATCATCACCCAGCCGGGGACGTCGCCGCGCTCGTCGCGGACGTCGTCGTGGATGAGGGCGCGCAGGGCGGCCAGGACGGTGATGGCGTGGTGGTGGAGCATGGTCCCCTCCTCGGGTGGCCGGCCGCCCGTGCGGCCGGAGTGGATGGTGATCGTGGGTGGATGGATGGACTATTCAGTTGTGGGTCTTCAGAACCCCAGGCGCATCAGGGAGATGCCGGGGAAGACGGCGAAGATCACCGTGAGCGGGAGGATGCCGAACACGAGGGGCACCATCATCTGTATCTCCTTCCGGCCGGCGGCCTCCATGAGCTCGCGGCGACCCATCTCACGCACGTCCTGGGCCTGCGCGCGCAGGACGTCGGCGAGGGGCGTGCCGCGGTCGAGCGCGATGAGCACGCCCCCGATGAACCGTTCGACGGGGGCCAGCTGCACGCGCCGTCCCATGGCCTTGAGCGCCGCGGACAGCGACGCCCCGGCACGCATGTCGGCGAGCGTGGTGCGGAACTCGCCGGCCAGCTCCCCGCGCGCCGTCCCCGCGATGCGTTCGAGCGCTCCGGCGGCGCTCTCCCCCGCGCCCACCGAGAGCGCGAACAGCTCGGCCACGGACGGGAACTCGGAGAGGATGGCCTCGCGCCGCCGTCGCACCCGCAGGGAGAGCAGCTGCTCCCGGAGCAGGAACCCGGCCATGCCGCCGGCGATCACGAGGGCGACCCCCGTGATCACCGGCACGCGGCCCGTGACGGTGAGGCTGAGCGCGAGGACGGCCGCCACGGCGGCCCCCGCGGCTCCGCTCAGGACCTGCTGGGCACGGAAGTCCGTCGACGTGACCGCGAGCCCCGCGGCGGCCAGCTTGCGGTCGAGCGCCACCCCGCCCGGGGAGATGCGCTGGACCCAGCCGACTCCGGCCTGCACCACGGGATCGAGGATGCGTCCCCACGCTCCCCAGGGTGAGGCGCCCGCACGTTCCTCCTCGAGGAGGCGGGAGGCCGGGATGTGGTGGCGCAGCTGCGGTTCGACCCGTTGCTCGAGGCTGGGGCGCCAGCCCACCGGCTGGGTGACCAGGATGAGGAGCAGTCCCGCCCCGAGGGTGAGGCCCAGGAGCGCGGCCCAGATCAGCGCGGACGTCATGCGAACACCCGCTTCTCCCGGGGCAGCGCGCCGATGCGGAGCATGACGCGGTAGCAGACGACGGAGGCCACCATGCCGGCGAGGAGCACGGCCCCGCCGGCGGCGGACCGGTAGGCCGCGACCGCGGCGGGCTGGGTCCCCAGCAGCAGGAGCACGAGCCACGGGGCGCACACCGCCAACCGGGCCGCGTTCACGGTCCACGACTGCCGGGCCTCGAGCTCGGCGCGGATGCGGGCGTCCTGCCGGAGGAACTCGGAGAGGGTCTGCAGCAGACGGCCGATGTCGGCGCCGCCGACCTCGCGGGTCAGGCGCAGCGAGACCACCAGGCGGTCCGCGACGGGGTCGGCCATCCGGGCCTTGAGCCGGTCCAGTGCGTCCACGAAGCGGGCTCCGGCCCGGTAGTCCCGGGCGAACTGCTGGAACGGCTCGCGCAGCCCCTCCGGCCCGGTCTCCCCGAGCTGGATGAGCGCCTCCGGGAGAGTCAGGCCCGCGCGGATGGCCGACCGGGCGTGGTCGATCGCGTCCGGCCACAGCTCGCGCAGTGCCGTGGACCGCCGGCGGGCCTGCCAGGACAACAGCAGCCAGGGCACGGCCGCGCCGAAGACGGCGAAGCACGCGGCGATGGTCCACGTACTGGTCAGCGACAGGACGAGCAGCCCGACCACGAGACCGCCGACGGCCATGGCGGACACGACGCCGGCCGGGCTGAGACGCTGGATGCCGGACTGGGCGATCAGCACACGCAGGCGCGAGTCGGGGCGGGCGGCCCCGGGTTTCTCCGTGGGAGGGGACCAGAGGGACCACCACAGCAGGAACAGGCCGCAGCCGAGCGCGAGCCCCAGCAGCGCGGCCATCAGCGCAGCCCCACCAGCTCGTGGACGTCCACGCCGCGACGGGCGAGCGCCTCGAACTCCAGGTTCGCACCCTCGTTGAGGCGCAGGTCGCCCTCGGCGTCACGCTGGAAGAGCGCCGACGTCTCGATGACCCCGCCCTCCACCCGTGAGCCGACGGTGAGGATCTCCCGCACCCGCCGGCGGCCCTGACGGTCGCGCTCGCAGTGCACGACGACGTCGATGCACGTGGCGACCGTCGGGACGACGAAGTCCCGGGAGATGTTCTCCCCGGCCAGCAGCGGCAGCGTGCAGAGCTTCGTGAGCGCGTCCGCGGCCGAGTTCGCGTGGATCGTGCACATGCCGGCCAGGCCGGAGTTCAGAGCGACGAGCATGTCCAGCGCCTCGGCCTCGCGCACCTCGCCGACGATCAGGCGGTCCGGGCGCATCCGCAGCGCCTCCTTGACGAGGCGACGCAGCGGGATCTCGCCGTGGCCCTCCAGGTTCGGCTGGCGGCACTGCAGCCCGACGACGTCGCGCACCGGGATCTGCAGCTCGAAGATCTCCTCCACGGTGATCACCCGCTCCCGCGGGCCGATGGCCGAAGCCAGGCAGTTGAGCAGGGTGGTCTTGCCCGCCTGGGTGGCCCCGCTGACGAGGATGTTCATGCCCGCGTCCACGGCCGCGTCCAGGAAGCGGGCCGCCGTCGGAGTGAGGGAACCGCCCCGGACGAGGTCGTCCAGCCGGCGCGCCCGGGCGATGAACTTCCGGATGTTCACGGCCCAGTGCCGCCGCGTGATGTCGGGGATGGCCACGTGCAGGCGCGAACCGTCTGGCAGGGCCGCGTCGACGAACGGCATCGACAGGTCCAGCCGCCGGCCCGAGGACTTCAACATGACTTCGACGAGGTCCTGCACCTCCTCCTCGGTCAGGACGATGCCCGTCAGCTCGGAGCGGCCGGACCGCGCGCAGTAGACGGCGTCCGGCGCGTTCAGCCAGATCTCCTCCACGGAGGGATCGTCCATGAGCCGCTGGAGCGGCCCGAGGCCCGCGATGCGGTCGAACAGGTCCTGCCGCGCCGCCACGGGATCCTCCAGGTCCGGCAGCGAGCTGACCATCGCGCGGGACTCGTAGTCCGCGGCCGCGTCCTGGATGAGCGTCAGGACCCGGGCGTGCTCACGCTGCGGGTCGATGCCCTGCCGCCGGACGATCTCCCGGATCTCGTCCTCGAGAATGCGCACCGCATCCATGTGTCCCTCCTGTGCCCGATTCGGCGCCATCCCCAGCGCCGCACATGTCTCGATCAGGAAGATACCCCGTTCCGTCGATGCGTGTGGTCCAGGACACCATGACTGTGGACAACGTGGCGGCGGTCCCGTTCGACGGGGAGTTGTCCACAGGCCGCCCGAACCGCCATCAGGCCGTGGCAGGGTCGTCCCCAGGCGGCCGGACGGGCCGGTCGCCGGTCTCAGGAGGGAGGGGCGGGGATGGCCTGGAGCGTGCGGATCCTGGGCGGGGCCGCTCCCGAGACATGGCGGGTGGAGCACTTCCCCGCCGACGCGGACGAGCAGGACCGGGCGGTGCGGGAACGTTTTCCCGCCCGGTCGCTGCACCGGTGCGCTGCCGGGCCGCGCAGCGTGACGTACGCGGAACGGGTCGGGAGTGCACCGGCCCGGGGGCCGGAGCTCGCGGTGGTCACCGAGCACGGACCCGACGCCGGCCGCCTCGTCCCTCTGGGGGAGGGCGGGTTGAGCACGGGACGCGGTGGGGCGCGGCTGCTGCTGGACGACCCCTCTGCCCCGTCGCGGCCGATGCGTCTGCGGCTCGCGCCCACCGGGCTGCACGTCCACGACGGTCCTCGGGACACCGGACGCCTGTGGGACGGCCGCAGCCCGCTCCCTGTGGGCCGGACCGCCCTGGGCCTGGTCCGCGGGCCCGGGGCCGCCCTGCCGCGGCCGGTCACGCCGGAGCCGCCCGCCGTCGACCTCGGATCCCCACCGGCCCGGCAGTCCGTCGTGATCCCGCTGGTGGCGGCCCTGGGCCCGCTGGTGCTCGGGGTCGCCCTGGTCCTGATGATGGGCAACCCGGTGTTCCTGCTGTTCGGTGTGCTGTCCGTGACGGTGGCGCTGGTCATGCTGGCGATGCAGCGCCGTACCCGGCTGCGGCATGCGCGGCTGCTCGCCGCCCGCGCGGACGCGGTCGTGCGCCGGCGGGCTCAGGCGGCACTGAGCCCCGGTGCGGTGGCCCGCGCCGTCCGCTCCGGCGCGACGGACCGCTTCGGGCTGACGTCGGGGGCCGACGAGGCCGTGGCGGTCTCGTGGGGTTCCGGCGTCGGGGCGCTGTCCCTGTCGCGGGACGACCCGGACGAGGCATGGGTGGAGGCCGTCACGTCGCGGCGCACCGTGATGACGACGTCACCGCCGGAGTCGCGCGTCGTCGTGCTCGGGCCGCCGCGCGATGTGGCCGGGGCCTGCCGGTGGGCGGTGTTCCAGCTCCTGCGGCACGCGGTGGCCGCCGACGGCGCGTTCGTGGTGGAGGCCGGTGGAGTCCGCCGCACCTGGTGGTCGGGCGGGTCCGGCCCGCGGCTGCTGGTGTCGGCTCTTGAGGACGCGGCACTGGATCCGGCGTGGCGAGCGTGGCGGGCCGCCATCGGCGGCGACGCGGGGACGACGCCCACGGCCCGGGCGGATCTGCCCTGGACGCGGTACGACTTCACCGGGCCGTCGCCTGCGCCGGGGGACGCCGTCGTCGACCTGCGCGGGCGCACCGTCGTGGTCCCGGCCGAACAACAGCGCTTCGAGGACGTGACCGCCGACGGCCTCGCCGACGGCACCCTGGTCGCCTGGCTGACCGAGCTGGCCGACGACGTCGTGGACCTCGGCCTGCTGCCCACCGACGACGGCGACGGCACGCTCACACCACCGGGGCAGGTGGGCGCCCGCGATGCCGTCGACGGGCTCACCGTGACCCTCGCCCGTAGCGGCGACGAGACGGGCGTCGTCGAGATGGACCTGGCCGCCGACGGGCCGCACCTGCTCATCGCGGGCACCACGGGATCCGGGAAGTCGGATCTCCTGCTGTCCCTCCTGCTGGGGGCTGCGGCGCACCACCCGCCGGCCGAGGTCGCGTTCCTGCTGCTGGACTTCAAGGGCGGCGCGTCGTTCGGTCCGCTGGGCGCGCTCCCCCACACGATGAGCCTGGAGACCAACCACGTGGGAACGGCCTCGTTGCGGGCGCTGAGCGCCATCCGGGCGGAGCTGCATCGCCGCGAGGCCCTCTTCGCAGAGGCCGGGGTCAGCGACTATCCCGGTTTCCGTCGCCGCCATCCGGACGCGGCGCTGCCTCGGCTCGTCGTGGCGATCGACGAACTGCGCGTGCTCGTGGACGACCACCCGGACGCGGCCGCCGTCCTGCAGCGTCTGGCCGCCACGGGCCGTTCCCTCGGCTTCCACCTCATCCTGGCCACGCAGCGGGCCACGGGCGCGGTGGGCTCGGACCTGCGCTCGAACCTGGGCAGCACGATCGCCCTGCGCACCGCGACGGAGCAGGAGTCGTGGGACCTGGTGGGCACGGCCGCCGCGGCCCGGCTCGACCCGCGTCGCCCCGGCTCCGCGATCCTCTCGACGGCGGGGCGCCCGACGGTCGCGTTCCGCGCGTCCCAGTGGACGGTCGACGGCGGCACGCCCGTGTGGCGACGGCTGGGCGAGGCCGCGGCCGCCCCGGCCGTCGCCCCCTGGGAGGCCGTCGTCTCGGTCCTGGTGGAGAAGTACGCGGCGGGTGACTGGCCGACACCCCCGCCCGTGGTCACCCCCGCCCTGCCGGAGCGCTGGGTGCCGGACCGCGCTCGCCGGGCGGAGGCCACGGCCCTGGCCCTGCTCGACGACGCGGCCCACGGCCGGCACCGTCCCTGGCGGTGGCCGACCGGCGCGGAGGGACGCACCGCATGGATCGTCGAGGCCGCGGGCGGTCGCGCGGAGACGCTGGCCGCCGTCGTCGAAGTGGCGCTGCGCAGCGGCCGGCCGGTGGCCGTGCTGGACGGCACCGGGGAGGCCGCGGCGGCCGCGCGGTCCGGGACGCCGGTGCTGACCCCGGACGTCGAGGGGGCCGGGGAGGCCGCCCTGGCCCGCCTGCGCGAGCTCGCGGCCGCCGGCGGCACGGCGGTGATCACGGGCTGGAACGCGTGGTCCGGCCTGCGCGTCGGGGACACCTACCGCACGGTCGAGGAGGACGTGCACGACTGGCTCGGCCGTCCGACCGCCGCCGGCCTGCGGTTGGCGGTGTTCGGCGGCCGAGAGCTGGCGACGGGCCGGCTGCTGCTGCACCTGCCCCACCGCTTCTTCGTGCCGGCCGGGACGAACGCCGAGCACCGGCTCATCTGGCCCCGGCTGACCGAGGTCGAGCCCCTGCCGGGGCGGGCCGTGCACATCAGTCCCGCCGTCCCCGAACCCGGCATGCCCTGCCAGCTCGCGTCTCCCGCCCCGGCGTGACCGCACTGACGGCGATTCCCGTGTGACCGCAGCGGAACGGTGGACTCAGCTCCGACGTCCACCCGGCGAGACGTTCTCCCGTCCTCCGTCGAACGTGGATGCCGTGGTCGAGGTCGCCAGGAGCAGTCGGACAGGGCGCCCCTTCGTCGCCGTACGTCCGAAGCGGCCGCGGCATCGTCCGGCGAAGACGTCCCGAAGGTCGCAGGACGGATGAGGCCAGGAGGCCGCTGGCCGCTCCTGCCTCGAGCAGCCCCGTGACCGATCGCACGAGTGCCTCGGCACTCATGCAGAAGATTCCTCGCCGCTCGCTCGCGCAGTCTCCGACCGCGCGACGTGAAGACTGAGACGGTGCTGTCCTGGGGCCGCCGAGACGAGAACCCAGGGCACCAGTCGGGGAAGCACTGCGCTTGCCCTCCACGCAATGAGCGCCAACTCACCCGTGGCGACAGACGCGAGCCACCTCACGTCTTCGCCCCCGCTCACACACCCCCACGATGGGGCAGCCGCTCACCGCGGTCTACGCTCTGACCCATGGCGCAGATCATCCTCTTCCACCACGCCCTCGGTCTCACGGACGGCGTGCGCGCGCTCGCCGACCAGATCGCCGCCGGCGGTCACACGGTCCACACCCCTGACCTCTACGACGGCCGCACCTTCGCCACCGTGGACGAGGGTGTCGCCCACGCCCAACAGATCGGCTTCGAGGAGATCGGCCGGCGCGGCATGCGGGCGTGTGCCCAGCACCAGGAGGCCTCCGTCGTCGCGGGCATCAGCATGGGTGTGATGCCCGCCTGGCGTGCCGCCCAGGTGGTCCCCGGCTTCCGCGCGTGCATCGCCATGGCCGGCGCCGAGGCCCTCGACGCCTACGCCCCGCTCTGGCAGCCCCACACCGCCCTGCAGATCCACCTCGGCACCCGCGACCCCTGGGCCCTCGAGGGCGACCTCGAGACCGCCCGCTCCTACGCGGCCACCGCCGAGCACCCGGACCGCCCCGCCGACCTCTTCGAGTACGACACGGACCGGCACCTGTTCATGGACTCCTCCACCGCGGACTTCGACGCGGACCTCACCGCCGTGCTGATCCGACGCATCCACGAGCTCCTGGCCTGAGCCGCGGAGCGGGCCCGACTCAGGCGGAGCGCCGCCCGCGCGCCACCGTCGCCAGGGCGGCCAGCAGCACGAGCACGAAGCCCGCGGCCGCCGCGAACACGTAGCCCGCGGACGGGGCGATGCCGTCGATGAACACGCCGGCCAACGGGGCGCCCATGGCGGCGCCCGCGGTCATGGCCGAGCCGTAGAAGCCCATCGCCTCGCCACGCCGCTCCTCCACCACGAGGTGCGAGAGCCGCGACGAGGCCGAGGCCAAGGTCGGCGCCGTGAGCAGACCCGAGGGGATCGAGGCCAGCGCGAGCGCCCACACCCCGTCCACGACCGCGAGCGGCACCGTCGCCACGGCGAACAGCGCCATCAGCAGGTACGGGTGCACCTGGCGGCCCCACGCCCCGTAGAACAGCCCGCCCACGGCGGAGGCGCCGCACCAGAACGCATACACCAGACCCACCGACGCCGCGGCGCCCTGGGACTCCAGCTCGGCCACCATCGAGACCTCGGTGCCGACCATGACGATCCCGGCCGCCATCGACACCACGAGCACGCCGAGCACCTCCGACCCGACCCAGGAGAAGTGGCTCCGCCGCCACTGCCGCAGCCGCTCGGCCCGGGCCCGACGCGGCGCCGTCGTCGGCCCGGAGCCGTCCGTGGCGATCACCGGCAGCGCCCCGGTGACGATCGGGATGGCCTCGGTGATCGCCGGCAGCGCGCCGGTGGCCAGGCTGGGGGCGGCCATCTCCACGTGCATGGGCGCGGCGGTCACCGCCTGGGCGATCGCCTCCTGACGGTCCTGCTCCTCGGTGTACGGGTCCTCGGTCGCCGGCCCGACGACGGCCAGCTGACTCGAGCGCGTGGGCGGGTTGAACCACATCAGCAGGATGCCGCCCAGCGCGCTGGACAGGCCCACGATGGTCAGGCCGAGGGCACTCGACCACGTGGCCGCGACGACGGCGCCCAGCGCCGGGCCCATCATGAAGATCGTCTCCGTGACGATGGAGTCCAGGGCGAAGGCCGTCTGCCGGTCCTTGCCGTGGGTGAGCACGCCGAGTCCCTGCCGGACGACCGAGAAGATCGGCAGCGAGAACACGCCGCCCAGGAACACGGCCAGGAGCATCGGCCAGAACGGCAGCCACGGGACGATCGGCCAGATCACCGCCTCCGCGATCACGGAGGGCAGCAGTGCACGGCGCAGCCCCTTCGCGTCCACCACGCGGCCCCGCCACGGCGAGCCCACTGCGATGCCCAGCGTCATCGCCGCCCCGGCCAGGCCGGCCTGGCCGTAGCCCAGGCCCAGCGTGAGGGCCACGTGGAGGGTGAGGATCACCCCGGCCGCGGTGTGCGGGAAGCGGGCGATGAACCCCACCGCCAGCAGATGGCGGATCCGAGGGTCCTGCAACAGCCGTCCGTACGCTCCGAAGTCCACCGTCGAATCCTATGGGAGGCGTCAAGGCACGCCCCGGAGGCGCCGCCGAGACGGCCGCGCGCTCGGCGGACTCAGCCGTTGCTGCGCCGGTCCTTGGCCCTGATCAGGTCGAGGGCGATGGCCGTGCCGAGCACGGCGCAGCGCACCACGGGCGGCATGCCGGGGTCCAGGCGCATCTCATACCGCGAGCGCCCGGCCAGGGCGTTCATGACGCCTCCGAACCGCGCGGTCACGCGGGCGATCGGCTGCTGGCCCACGGTCATGGCGTAGTCATGGTCCCACAGGTCGCCGGTCACCGCGAAGCACGTGCCGTCCACGACCTCGACGTTCACGGACGTCCGCAGGAACGCGAACTGGCGGACGAGGTGGGCCAGGGGCAGCCCGTCGGCGTCCAGGATCGCGAAGCGGTCGCGGCCGAACGTGGCCGGGTCGGCGAGGCGGAAGAGCACGCGGCCGTCGTCACCGTCGACCACGTCGAAGCTGCGGTTCCCCATCAGCATTCGGCCCAGGCCCCCGCCCGTAGTGACCACCGAGACGACGGTGCGCCCGTCCGGGTCCGTCACCTGGATGTCGTTGGACAGGAAGCTCGTCACCTGCTGCAGGATGAGGACGTCCGTGTGGGCGAGGCGACCGGCGTCGAAGGCGGGGCTCATGGGACCAGTCTGCCGTGTCGGGCCCTGCGGAATATTCAGGACGGGGCGGCTCGTTGTGCGGTATAGTTCATTTTTGAAGAACACGGCGACGGCGCGGCCGGCACCGTGAGACCCGCCCCCGGGCACACTGAGGAGCACACCATGCAGTTCGGCGTCTTCACGATCGGCGACATCACCGCCGATCCGACGAACGGGACCGCCCCCACCGAGCATCAGCGGATCAAGGACACCGTCAAGATCGCCCGCCACGCCGAGCAGGCGGGCTTCGAGGTGTTCGCGACCGGCCAGCACCACAACCCGCCCTTCGTGGCCCCGGGCAACCCGCCCACGCTGCTGGCCTACCTGGCCGCGCAGACCGAGACCCTCCAGCTCTCCACGGCGACGACCCTGATCACCACCATGGACCCGGTGCGTCTGGCCGAGGACTACGCGTACCTGCAGCACCTCGCCGACGGTCGCGTGGACCTGACGATGGGCCGCGGCAACACCGGCCCCGTGTACCCGTGGTTCGGCAAGGACATCCGCCAGGGCATCCAACTCGCCGTGGAGAACTACAACCTCCTCTACCGCCTGTGGCATGAGGAGACCGTGGACTGGAGCGGCAACCACCGCACCCCGCTGCAGGACTTCACCCTCACCCCGCAGCCCCTGGACGGCGTCGCCCCCTTCGTGTGGCACGGCTCCATCCGCTCCCCCGAGATCGCCGAGCAGGCCGCCTACTACGGCGACGGCTACTTCCACAACAACATCTTCTGGAACAAGGAGCACGTCATCCAGATGGTGCGCCTGTACCGCCAGCGCTACGAGTACTACGGCCACGGCAAGGCCCATCAGGCGTACGTGGCCCTGGGCGGCCAGGCCTACATGGCGAAGAACTCGCAGGACGCCGTGGCGGAGTTCCGCCCCTACTTCGACAACGCGCCGGTCTACGGCCACGGCCCGTCCCTCGAGGACTTCTCGAGGATGACGCCCCTGACGGTCGGCTCGCCGCAGCAGGTCATCGAGCGCACGCTCACGTTCCGCGACTGGGTGGGCGACTACCAGCGTCAGATGTTCCTCATCGACCACGCCGGCCTGCCCACGGACACCGTCCTGCGGCAGATCGACCTCTTCGGCGAGGAGGTCCTGCCCGTGCTGCGCAAGGAGTTCGACGCTCTGAAGCCGGACGACGTCCCGGCGGCCCCGACCCACGAGTTCCTCGTGGCACGCGCCCGCCGCGGCGAGGCTCCCGTGCCCGGCGGCAAGGAGGGATCGCAGGCCCAGCTCGACCGCGCGGCGGCCGCCGAGCAGCGCGCCACCGCCGATGCCGCGAAGGGCGGTGCCGCGCAGTGACCACCCCCGGCGCCCCCGATGCCTCCGCCCCGTTCACGCCGCAGGCCCGGCACCTCGCCGTGGTCTCCGGCGGATCCGGGGACCCGTCCCAGACCCGCATGCTCGCCGAACGCATGGCCGAGTCCGCCTCGGCCGCGCTCTCCGAGCACGGCGTGGTCCCGCAGATCCACCTGATCACGCTGCGGGAGCTCGCCACGGACATCGCGCAGGCCCTGGTGACCTTCGCGATCTCCCCGGCCCTGCGCGCCGCCCTGGACGAGGTCGCCCAGGCCGACGCCGTCATCGCGGTCTCGCCCACGTACAAGGCCTCCTACTCGGGCCTGTTCAAGTCCTTCTGGGACCTCGCGGAGCCCACGTCCGTCGTCGGGGTGCCCGTGCTCCTCGGCGCCACCGGCGGCACCGCCCGCCACTCGCTCATGATCGACACCGCCATGCGGCCGCTGTTCGCCTACCTCAAGGCCCGCATCGTGCCGACCGCGGTCTTCGCGGCCTCGGACGACTGGGGCGAGGCGGCCGGCGTGCAGGCCTCGATGCGGACCGACCCGCTGCAGTCCCGCATCCGGGCCGCCGGACGCGACCTGGCCGAGATCACCCTGAACCGCCCCCCGCGGGCACGCGCCGCCGCGCCCGCGGACCTCGACCTGGAGGTGACCCCCTTTGAGCAGCTCCTCAACCCCGGCCCCTGAGCCCGCCACGCAGGACGCGGCGCCGGCGGAGCCCGACGGCGGCTGGTTCGGCTCCGCCTCGGAGGCGCACCGCCCGGTGGACCCGCCCAAGCGCGCCTGGCGCGCGTACTTCGAGGCCACCCAGATGCTCACGGAGGTCCTGGAGCGCCGCCTGAAACAGGACTGCGGCATGTCGCTGGCCGACTACAACCTGCTGCTGCTCCTCTACGAGTCCCCCGAGGGCCGGCTCCGGCTGGGAGAGCTGGCGTCCCGGATGGTCTTCTCGCCGTCCCGCATCACCTACCAGGTGAAGACGCTCGTGGCCCGCGGCCTGATCGACCGCCGCCCGGTGGCCTGTGACCGGCGGGGCTTCGAGGCCGTCCTCACCGACGAGGGCCGGTCCGCCTTCCGACGCGCTGCGATCGAGCACGCCCGGCAGGTGGACGAGCTCTTCCTCGGCGACCTGGCGCCGGGCGAGGCGGAGTCCCTCACCCGGATCTTCTCCCGCCTGGGGCGGCGACTCGAGGGGCTGTGCTGACCGCGTCCCCACCTGGCCGGGGCCGCCCCGGGACGTCACGAGGCCCGGTGATCCGTGCGGGATCACCGGGCCTCGTCGTGCCGTTGGGGGCGGAATCGATCAGCCGACCAGCTGACCGCCCAGGGTCACGGTGGCGTCCGTGGCGGCGCCGGCCGCGTCGACCACGGTCACCACCACGGAGCCGCCCGCGGGCACCTCGGCCGGCACGGGCAGCCAGGCGCGGTACTCGCCGGTGAGGTCCAGGCCGTCCTGGCCCAGGACGGTGCCGTCCGCGTCATAGGCCGTGACGGTGACGGAGGCGAAGCCGCCCTGTTCGGTCTGCGCGACCACCTGGGTGCCGTAGGCGACACCCTCGGCGGGCGCGGCCACGACGTCGGTCACGCCCGGCGCGGCGGCCTCGGCGGCCGGGGTCTCAGCAGCGGGGGCCGCCTCGGCGGCCTCCTCCTCCGCGGCGGCCTCGGCGCGGGCCTTGAGCTCGGCCGCGATGGCCTCCTCCTCGGCCGGCGTGAACTCCGTCAGCTCGGACTCGTCCACGGCGGGCTCGCCGCCGGTGGGCAGGTCCTCGTCGGCCACGGGGCCCGCGACGTCGGCGATCGCCGGGGCGGTCTCGGCGGCCGGAGCGGTCTCCGCGGCCGCGGCGGTCTCCGCGGCCGCGGCGGTCTCGGCGGCGGGCGCCGCGGAGGCGTCCAGCGCGTCGAGGGACTCGACCGGGACCATGATCGAGGACATCGCCTGGGCGTCGCAGCCCACCACGTTGCCCTCGGCGTCGAAGGTCACCGGGGCGATGCCCGAGATGACCCCGACCACCCGCTGCTGGGCGTCATAGACGGCCCCGCCCGAGTCGCCGGCGTAGGTCGAGGCGGTGTCGAGGGCAACCTGATCCGCGTACGCGTCGTCGCAGACCGTGGCGGCCTCGAAGGTCTGCGTGTGGGACACGGTGTTCGGCGCGCCCAGCGGCACGGACGAGCCGTGGGTGTAGACGGTCTCGCCCACACCGATGGACGAGGCCGGCCGCGTGGACCAGTCGCCCACGACGTCGACGTCGTCGGCCAGGGCCACGCGGACCGCGTCCACGCCCGAATCGCCGGGCAGTGCCGAGACGGTGCCGATCGCGGTGCCGTCGACGTCGCGGACGGTCGAGCCGATCTGCCATTGGCCCGCACCACAGTGGGCAGCGGTGTAGGCGGTGGCCTCGTCGACGATGGTCAGGCTGCACGCCCCGGCCGGCGCGCTGATCGCCGAGCCCTGGGTGAGCGTGGTCTGCGCGAGGGCGGGGCCGGCGCCGGCCACCACCACCGCGCCCAGCGCCGCGGTGGCGACGCCGGTCAAGGTTCTGGTTCTCATGGGTACTCCTCGGAGGATGGGAGGCATGGGGCCGGCGCGCGGCGCACGGCCTCCAGGACGGGGTGGGGCCACCACGGGCCCTCCCCTCCCCCTTAACGGTACCGGACAGGCCGGGCGACCGATCAGGGTCGGCGGACCGTGATCTCCACGGAGTCGGCCCGCTCGGCCAGCAGCGGCAGGTCTGCCAGGAGGGTCTTGAGCGTGGCCGTCATCAGGCGCACCCCGGCCGCGTCGGCGTCCCGGGTGGGCATCGCGACGATCTGCAGCTCGGGCCCGGCCCCGCCTCCGTTCATCACCGCGCCGGAACCCGTGTGTGTGGCCACCCCCGACCCGGGTGCGAGGCCCAGGTTGAGCAGGTTCGGGACCAGGTCGGCGACCTCGGCGATCTCGTCCGCGATCTCCTGGTCCCGATAGGCGGGGGTCCACTCCCTCTGCTGGGCGAGCGACCACACGGCCGGGCGTCGCACCACGTACGTGTGCTCGGCGCCGGCGTCGATGACGACGAGCTCACAGCCCTCGTCCACGGCGGACAGGCAGGCACGCGGCAGCCACACGGCCACGGGTCGGGCGACCGGGTTCCACGCCGTCAGCGCGGGCACGTTCGTGAACACCGGCAGCGCCTGCCGGCCGTCCGGCGCGCGCATGGTCACGAGGGCCACGTCCGCGGCCTTGTCCCCGTGCGCCGCGACGTCGTGCTCGTGACCGGTGTGGTCGGCGTGGTCGTGGACGTCGTCCTCGTCCACGGCAAGGGTGGGCACGACGGCGGCGAACACGCGGATGCGCGCGAGCACCTCCGTCACCTCCCGCTCACCGGCGGAGCCGTCCGTCAGGGCCGCCATGACGGCGGTCCACTCGGCCGGGCTGGTGCCGTCGTCCTCGTCGAACACGTGCAACGGGTTCGCGGAGCCGTCCACGCCGGGGCCGGAGAGGTCACGGCCCTGCCACGGGACGCCCGCGGTGTCCGCGGTGTTCTCGCCCGCGGTCTTCTCCCGCATGCGGTCGAGTGCGGCCCGGATGTGCCCCGGCAGCTCCCGGGCCGCCGGATGCGGCACCGCGACCGTCTCGTCGATCGGACCGAGCCCGTCGTCGCGGCCCAGGCCGCCGTCGTCGTGCGAGCCCGTCACGGGGCGACCGGGCCGGGCTGCTCGGAGCGCGCCTGCTCCACCGTGGCGCCGCCGGCGACGGCCAGCGCCTGCTCCAGGCTGAAGCGGCCGGCGTACAGCGCCTTGCCCATGATCGCGCCCTCGACGCCCTGGCCGGTCATGGCCGCGAGCGCGGCAACGTCCTCGAGGGAGGAGATGCCGCCCGAGGCGACGACCGGCTTCGCGGTCTTCGCGCAGACCTGGGCGAGCAGCTCCGTGTTCGGCCCCTTGAGCGTGCCGTCCTTCGTGACGTCGGTGACCACGTAGCGGGCGCAGCCGGCATCCTCGAGGCGGGCGAGCACCTCCCAGAGGTCGCCGCCCTCCTTGGTCCAGCCGCGGGCGGCGAGCGTGGTGCCGCGCACGTCGAGGCCCACGGCCACCCGGTCGCCGAAGCGCTCGATGACGCGCGCGGTCCAGTCCGGGTCCTCGAGGGCGGCGGTGCCCAGGTTCACGCGCGCCGCACCCATCTCGAGGGCGTTCTCGAGCGAGGCGTCGTCGCGGATGCCGCCGGACAGCTCGATCTTCACGCCGATCTCCTCCACCACACGGCGCATGACCTCGCGGTTGTCACCGCGACCGAAGGCCGCGTCCAGGTCCACGAGGTGGATCCACTCCGCGCCGGCGCGCTGCCAGTCCAGGGCGGCGGTGACCGGGTCGCCGTACGAGGTGGCGCTGCCGGCCTCGCCCTGGACGAGGCGGACGGCCTGGCCGTCCTGGACGTCGACGGCGGGCAGCAGCTCGAGGGCGGGGGCGTTCGGGGTCATGGGGTTCCTCTCGGGTGGGGCGGCCGGCGCGGTCAGGCGCCGACGGTCAGGAAGGAGGCGGCGATGGCCATGCCGGCCAGCACGAGGACGATCACGATGGCCCACAGCGGCGCCTTCTGCGTGCGCATGGACCAGGCGGCGCCGAGCAGCAGCCCGCCGAGGGCGAGGTAGAGGACGGACCAGTAGGGCATCAGAGGGTCTCCAGCCAGTTGCGCAGCAGCTGCAGCCCGGCGTCCCCGGACTTCTCGGGGTGGAACTGCGTGGCCGACAGGGGGCCGTTCTCCACGGCGGCGATGAAGTCCGCGCCGTGGTGCGCCCAGGAGACCTGGGGCGGACGCATGGCGGAGATCGTCTGGTCGAACTCCCATTCGAGCACGCCGTAGGAGTGGACGAAGTAGAACCGCTCGTCCTCGATGCCCGCGAAGAGGGCGCTGCCCTCGGGCGGCCGGACGGTGTTCCAGCCCATGTGGGGCAGGACCTCGGCGGGCAGCTCGGCGACGACACCCGGCCACTCCCCCATGCCTGCGGTGCGCTCGCCGTGCTCGACGCCGGCGTCGAAGAGGATCTGGTGGCCCACGCAGATGCCGAGGACGGGTCGGCCCCCGGCCACGCGGCGGCCGATCCAGCGGGTGCCGCCGACCTCGGTCAGTGCCCGCATCACGGACGCGTACGCCCCGACGCCGGGCACGAGCAGCCCGTCGGCCTCCTGCACGGCCTGCGGATCGCGCGTGAGCTCGACCTCCGCGCCGGCCCGCTCCACGGCACGCAGCGCCGAGTGCACGTTGCCCGAGCCGTAGTCCAGGACGGCGACGCGCGGCCGCACGCCGGGGACGGTGGTGGGGCGGGCCATCAGAGGGCGCCCTTGGTGGAGGGCACGCCGGTCATGCGGGGGTCGTCCTCGACGGCGGCGCGCAGGGCGCGGGCGAAGGCCTTGAACTGCGCCTCGACGATGTGGTGCGGATCCCGGCCTCGCACGACGTCCATGTGGAGGCAGATCGCCGCGTGGTACGTGATCGACTCGAACACATGGCGGGTCATGGAACCGGTGAAGTGCCCGCCGATGAGGTGGTACTGCTGGCCCTCGGGCTCGCCCTCGTGCACGAGGTACGGCCGGCCGGAGACGTCGACGACGGCGCGCGCCAGCGCCTCGTCCAGCGGCACGGACGCCTCGCCGAAGCGGCGGATGCCGGACTTGTCCCCGAGCGCGGTCTTGAGCACCTCGCCCAGGGTGATGGCGACGTCCTCGACCGTGTGGTGCACGTCGATGTGCGTGTCCCCGGTGGCACGGACCGTCAGGTCGATCTGGGAGTGCCGGGACAGCGCGGTGAGCATGTGGTCGTAGAACGGCACGGTGGTGGAGATTTCAGCGCGGCCGGTGCCGTCCAGATCCATCTCGACGTACACGTCCGACTCGCTCGTGGTGCGCGTCATGCGCGCACGGCGTCCGGAGATCAACTCGGCTGCCACGGGTCCTCCTCGGGCTGGGTCCGCACCGGTCCGGGACGGGTGCGGGGGGATGCGGGTGCGCGCGGCCGGTGCCGGCGGGCCGGGGCGCCGCGCGCGCTGTCCCTATCCTAGGGAGCCGGGCGGACGCCGAGACTCCGGTGACGCCTCAGGACCGGTGCCCGGTCTCGCCGAGGACCTCCGCGAGAGCGGTGAGGAACGCCGTCGTCTCCGCCTCGGTGCCGGCGGTGACGCGCAGGTGGTGCGGGATGCCGACGTCCCGCACGAGGACGCCGCGGTCGAGCAGGCGGCGCCACACGTCGGACGCGTCCTCGAGGTGACCGAAGAAGACGAAGTTCGAGTCGGACACCGAGGGCCTCAGTCCCAGGCCGCGCAGGGTGGAGACGATGCGGTCGCGCTGGGCCTTGATGTCCTCCACGGTGCGCAGCAGCGCGTCCACGTGATCGAGGGCGGCCTCCGCCGTGGCCTGCGTGACCGCGGAGAGGTGGTACGGCAGGCGCACCAGGCGCAGGGCGTCGGCGACGGCGGGGTCCGCGGCCAGGTAGCCCAGGCGCGCGCCGGCCAGGGCGAACGCCTTGGACATGGTGCGCGTGACGATCAGCCGCTCACGGCCGGGCAGGAGCGTGAGGGCGGAGCGGGTGCCGGCGAGGGCGAACTCCGCGTAGGCCTCGTCCACGACGACCATCGCGCCGGGCCCGCCGGCAGCCTCGTTCTCCGCCTGCGCGGCGTACACGGCCTCGATGGTCGCCAGGTCCAGGGCGGTGCCCGTCGGGTTGTTGGGGGAGGCCAGGAAGACGACGTGCGGACGGTGCTCCCGCACCATGGCCGCCGCGTGCTCGGCGCTGAGGCTGTGGTCTTCGGCGCGGCCGCCGTCCACGAACACGGTGTCCGTGCCGCCGGCCAGCAGCGGGTACATCGAGTACGAGGGCAGGAAGCTCAGCAGTGTCCGCCCGGGGCCGCCGAAGGCCTGGAGGATCTGCTGCAGGATCTCGTTGGAGCCGTTGCCGGCCCACACGTGATCCGCCGTGAGGCCGTGGCCGAGGTAGCCGGCGAGCGCGCGGCGCAACCCCGTGAACTCGCGGTCCGGGTAGCGGTTCAGCCCCCCGGCGACGGCCGCGACCCGCTCGGCGATGGCGGCGGCGACCTCCTCCGGCACCGGGTGCGTGTTCTCGTTGGTGTTGAGCATGTACGGCACGTCCAGCTGGGGGGCGCCGTAGGGGCTCAGGCCGCGGAGGTTCTCGCGCAGGGGCAGAGTGCTGAGGTCGGTCATGGCCGCCAGTCTAGGAACCGTGCAGGGCGAGGCCCGCCGTGCGTCACCGCATGGCCGGGACGAACAGCTCCTCACCCGGGGCGGGTGCCCGGCCCTCGAGCCCGTTGAGCTCGTCGATCGTGGCGATCACCTCGTAGACGTCCGCCTCCGGCGCCACCGTGGTGGCGATGGTCCACAGGCTGTCCCCGGGCATGACCGTGACGGACTGGGTGGCCGGTCCCGCGGTGTCCGCGGACACCGCGGCGGGCGACAGCAGCACACCCAGGAAGAAGGCGGCCGCCAGCGTGGCGGCCACGGCCGCGGCGATCACGGGGATCCCCCGCAGCACGAGGCGGCCGCGGCGGGTCAGACGGATGGTGGCCGGACGCGGCCGCGCCGTCGCGGGCGAGCCGGCGAACTGGGCGGTGGTGAGCGTCATGGTGTCCTCCTCCGGGGCGGATGCCCTCCAGGTGATCGAACATGTGTTCGAATCCGTTCGAATGCCTTTCTAGCACAGGTGTTCGAGACATGCCACGACGAGATCGAACATATCTTTGAAGGAGAGGCGGCTCTCCTCTAGGCTCGAGGCCATGCACGGACGCCCCGGAACGCCCCGGGACCGCCAAGACACAGGCAACCAGCGGGGGCGGACACGGTAAGCGTCCGGACGGCAGCCGGACGCCGGAACACGAGTCCGGCCACCATCACCCCGGGAGAACGGACGGCAGCCATGAGCACCACCGACGATCAGCCGGCGGCGCGCGCGCCGCTCACCGACCGCCAGCGGCGGATCGTGCAGACCATCCGGGACGCGATCGCCGACCACGGCTACCCGCCCTCCATGCGCGAGATCGGCGACGCCGCGGGCCTGGCCTCGCTCTCCTCCGTCACGCACCAGCTGGGCCGTCTCGAGCGGCACGGCTACATCCGGCGCGACCCCGGACGCCCGCGTGCCCTCGAGGTGCTGCTCGACGTGGACGGCACCCCGCTGGGCGAGGCCGCCTCCCCCACCGCTGCGCCGTCGTCGCGGGTCTCCGCGATCCCCGCGTGGCACACCGGCGCAGACGAGGCGGACAGCGTGCCGGTCCCCTGGGTCGGCCGCATCGCGGCGGGCGGCCCCGTCCTGGCCGAGCAGCAGGTCGAGGACGTCATGGCGATCCCGCGACGCCTCACGGGCGAGGGCGAGCTGTTCATGCTGCGCGTCACGGGCGACTCGATGGTGGACGCCGCGATCTGCGACGGCGACTGGGTGGTGGTGCGCCGGCAGGACACGGCGGAGAATGGCGACATCGTCGCGGCCCTCCTCGACGACGAGGCCACCGTGAAGACCTTCCGCCGCCGCGACGGGCACACCTGGCTCCTCCCCCAGAACACGGCCTACGAGCCCATCCTCGGCGATCACGCCACCGTGATGGGGCGGGTCGTCACGGTCCTGCGTTCGCTCTGACCCGCTCCCTCCGGCCGGGCCGACGGCCCGAGGCCGAGCGAGGTCAATCGCCCGAGGCGAGCCGTGCCAGCACCCCGCGGACGACGTCGCGGTCCGTGGTGCGCCAGAAGTCCGGCAGGGCGCTCGTGATGTAGCCGCCGTACCGCTCGGTGGCCAGGCGGGGGTCCAGCACGGCCACCACGCCGCGGTCCGTCACGGAGCGCACGAGGCGCCCGGCGCCCTGGGCCATGCGCACGGCCGCATGCGTGGCGGAGATCCGCATGAACCCGTTGCCGCCGTGCCGGGCGACGTCCCGGGTGCGGGCCTGGGAGAGCGGGTCGTCCGGCCGCGGGAACGGGATGCGGTCGATCACCACGAGCCGCAGCGAGTTCCCCGGCACGTCCACGCCCTGCCACAGGCTCATGGTCCCGAACAGGGACGTGTCCGGCTCCTCGGAGAACTGGCGCACGAGGGCGGAGAGGGTCGCGTCCCCCTGGCACAGGATCGTGGTCTTCGGCCCGAGCCGACGGCGCATCTCGGCGGCGGCGTCCTCGGCCGCCCGGCGCGAGGAGAACAGGCCGAGGGCCCCGCCCCGCGACGCCCTCAGGAGCGCCTCGAGCTCATCCAGGGACTCGGGCGAGGCCGTCCGGCCGGGCCGGGGCAGGTGCCGGGCCACGTAGAGCACCCCCTGACGCGGGTAGTCGAAGGGGCTGCCGACGTCGAGGGCCTCGAACTTCGGGGCGTCCGGGCCGGCCAGGCCCACGTCGCCGGCCACCGAGTCGAACCGGCGCTCCCCCGAGCCCACGGTGAGCGTGGCGGAGGTGAGCACCGTCGTCGCCTTGCCGAACAGGCCCTCCCGCAGCTTGCCGGCCACCGAGAGCGGGGCCACGTAGAGCTGGGGCGGGTCGGTCTCGTCCCCCGGCTGCCAGCCCACGCCGGGCTCGAAGTGGCCGGGGCGGGTGGCCCACAGCACCTCGGGGAAGTCGGCCTCGGGCCGGGCCGCGAGCATGCGCTCCACCACCTCGAGGACCTCGAGGATCCGCGAGCGCGCCATCTGCCGTCCGCCGTCGGCGTCGGCCTCCTTGTCCTTGTCCTGGCCGAGGTCGGACAGGCACTGGCGCGCGGCCGTGAGGACGCCGGTGAGGGCCTGCTCCTGGACCTCGTCCGGGCCCGCGGCGATCAGACCGGACGGAGTGTCCGTGAACGCGCGGTCCAGGGCCGCCCCGGCCTCGATCAGGTCCTCCACGGCCACGGTGGTGTGGCGGCGCAGCGAGGTGGCCGCGCCGTGCACGATCGACCCGGACAGCTGCCCGGTGACCGCACCGGTCACCCGGTCCTGCAGCTCGTGGGCCTCGTCCACGACGACGGCCGAGTACGCCGGCAGCACCGCGAGGCCCTCGAAGGCGCTGATGGCGAGCATCGCGTGGTTGGTGACCACGACGTCCGCGTCCGCCGCGTCCGCGCGGGCACGCTCGGAGAAGCACTCCTCGGCCTGGGGGCAGCGGGACGCGCCGAGGCAGTCGACCGCGGTGACGGAGACCTGCCGCCACGCGCGGTCGGTGACGGGGACCTCGAGGTCGTCGCGGTCCCCGGTCTCGGTCTGGTCCGCCCACGCCCGCAGGTACATGACCTCCTTGCCCAACAGGGAGGAGGGCCCGGCGGCGCCGTCCGTGGCGGAGCCGATCACCCCGCCGTCGTCGGCGACCGTGAAGAGGGCCTCCTCGCCCTCATCCCCGGGGTAGCCGCCGTCCACCTTGTGGCGACAGAGGTAGTTGGAGCGGCCCTTGACCAGGGCGACGACGGGCTCGCGAGGCAGCTCGTCCTTGAGCGCCTCGACCAGCCGGGGGGCGTCCCGCTTCATGATCTGGGCCTGCAGGGCGAGCGTGGCCGTGGCGACGACGACGGGGTCCTCCTGCGTCATCGCGTGCTGGATCGCGGGGATCAGGTAGGCCAGGGACTTGCCGGTGCCGGTGCCGGCCTGCACGAGCAGGTGGCGGCGCGACTCGAGGGCGCGCGCCACCTGCAGCACCATCTCCCGCTGGCCCGCGCGGTGCTGGCCGCCGGTGGCCTGCACCGCGGCGTCCAGCAGGCGCAGTGCCTCGCGCTCGTGCTCCGTGCGGGGCTGCGCGCCGCCCGCCCCGACTTCCTCCGCCCCGCCGCTCACAACGCGTCCGCCTCCACGACGAACTCGGCGAAGTCCGGCGCGATGTCCTCACGGACCAGCACGGACAGGCGGGTGCCGCCCTCCTCGTAGCCCTCGGCCAGGATCTCCGCGTCCGCCGAGTGGAGGCGGGAGACCAGCTCACCCCGGGTGAACGGGATCAGCAGTTCGAGCCGCACGTCCGGCCGCGGGATGGTGGCCGCGATGGCGCGCTCGAGCTCGTCGATGCCCTCGCCGGTGCGCGCGGAGACCACCACGGCGTGGGGCTCCTTGGACCGGATCCGGGCGACGACGGCCGGGTCCGCCGCGTCCGCCTTGTTCAGCACGATGATCTCGGGGATCCGGTGCGCGTCCACCTCCGCGAACACGGAGCGCACCGCGGCGATCTGGCCCTCCGGGTCCGGGTGTGAGCCGTCCACGACGTGCAGGATGACGTCCGCGTCCGCGACCTCCTCGAGGGTGGAGCGGAACGCCTCGACCAGCTGCGTGGGCAGGTTCCGCACGAAGCCGACCGTGTCCGAGAGGGTGTAGCCGATGCCGTCCGGCGTCATGGCCCTGCGCACGGTGGGGTCCAGCGTGGCGAACAGGGCGTTCTCCACGAGCACCCCGGCGTGGGTGAGGCGGTTGAGCAGGGACGACTTGCCGGCGTTGGTGTATCCGGCGATCGCCACGGACGGCACCCGGTTGCGACGACGGTTGGCGCGCTTGGCCTCGCGTGCCGGCTTCATCCCGGCGATGTCCCGGCGCAGCTTCGCCATGCGGGTGCGGATGCGGCGGCGGTCCAGCTCGATCTTGGTCTCGCCGGGGCCGCGGGAGCCGATGCCCTCGCCGGCGGCGGCACGGCCGCCGGCCTGCCGGGACATGGACTCGCCCCAGCCGCGCAGGCGCGGCAGCAGGTACTCGAGCTGCGCGAGCTCGACCTGGGCGCGGCCCTCACGCGAGCTCGCGTGCTGGGCGAAGATGTCCAGGATCAGCGCGGTCCGGTCGATCACCTTCACCCGCACCACGTCCTCCAGCGCGCGACGCTGAGACGGGGCGAGCTCGGAGTCCACCACCACGGTGTCCGCACCGGAGAGCGCCACGATCTCGGCGAGCTCCTGCGCCTTGCCCTTGCCGAGGAACGTGGCCGGGTCCGGGGTGGCGCGGCGCTGGATGACGCCGTCGAGCACCTCCGAGCCCGCGGTCTCGGCGAGCGCGGCGAGCTCCCGCAGGGAGTTCTCCGCATCCTCCGCGGAGCCCTCGGTCCAGACGCCCGCCAGCACCACGCGCTCCAGGCGCAGCTGGCGGTACTCGACCTCGGTCATGTCCTCGAGCTCGGTGGACAAACCCTGCACGCGCTTGAGGGAGTGGCGCGCGGCGAGCTCGTCCTGGTCGCCGTCGGCGTCCGTGTGCCCGTCCTCGCCCTCGTCCAGGGCGAGTGCGCGGCCCGCGAGCGCGCCGGAGCGGTCCGGGGCGCCGGCGTCGGGGGCGTCCCGGTGCTCGGCGGCGCCGTCCGCGGAGCCGTGCCCGGTCGCCTCGCGCTCGGAGGCGCGGCGAGCGTCATCGGCGGCCAGGATGCGGTCGATCACGGCCTGGATCTCGTCCTCGGAGCCGTGGGCGCCCTGGGGGCCGGGGGTGTGCTGGTTCTTCTCAGTCATGGTCTCCTCTGGGCCGCCGCGGTCGGGTGGCCCGATGCTCTCAGGGTAGAGGGGTGCGCGGACGCGTTAGGCAGCTGTCCGCAGGGGGCGGACGTGGCGGGTGACGCGCACGGCCGTGTGGGCAGGGGGCGGCGCCGCGCTGCGACGATCTCGCGGCGGCTCCGTTCGCGGGAGGGAGGGGAGCACGCGGCACCGCAGCCACGAGGTCTCGTCGGCGGGCGTGCAGGGGCGGACCACATCGTCCATGGTGGGATCTCCATCAGGTGCCGGGGCGCGCTCGACGGCCTCATCCGAGGCGGGGGCGGGGGGGGGGGGGGGGGGGCTTT
>NZ_VIGS01000019.1:0-38274 GCF_006704135.1 Micrococcus sp. R8502A1 | reverse complement strand
TGCCTCCCCGTCCTAAGCGTCCGCTGTCGTTGGGAGCGTGAGTGGTGTATAAGGGACAGCGACGGCGCACCGGTCCACTCTACCGGGCACCCCGGCGTCGGGATCGGCCGCGGGGACGGGATCAGGCCTGGTCGCGCAGGTCGTAGATCCGCTTGAGCTTGCCGGAGGAGCGGGCCAGGGACTCCGGCTCCACCACGTTGATCACGCACGAGGAGCCGATCTTCGTCTTGATCTCCATGCGCAGGTGCGCGGCGCAGGCCTGGGCCTCCTCGAGGGTCGCATGATCGCGGCGCTCGATGTTCACGGCCATCTGGTCCATGCGGTCCGGGCGGGTGATCTCGAGGGTGAAGTGCGGCGACAGGGCCGGCTCCTTGAGGGCCAGCTCCTCGATCTGCGACGGGAACAGGTTCACACCGCGCAGGATGATCATGTCGTCCGAGCGGCCGGTGATGCGGCCCATGCGGCGGTGGCCCGGGTGCGTGGTGCCCGGCAGCAGGCGGGTGAGGTCGTGGGTGCGGTACCGGATGATCGGCAGCGCCTGCTTGGTGAGCGAGGTGAAGACGAGCTCGCCGTGGCGGCCGGTCTCGAGGACCTCGTCCGTGAGCGGGTCGATGATCTCGGGGCGGAAGTGGTCCTCCCAGATGTGGGAGCCGTCCTTGGTGGCCGCGGACTCGCCGGCCACGCCCGGGCCCATGACCTCGGAGAGGCCGTAGATGTCCAGGGCGTCGAGGTCGAAGGTCTGCTCGATCTCGCGGCGCATCTCCTCGGTCCACGGCTCGGCGCCGAGGATCGCGACCTCGAGGGAGGACTCGCGGGGGTCCAGGCCGAGCTTCTTGAAGCCGTCCGCGATGGTCAGCAGGTAGGTGGGCGTGGAGAGGATGGCGCGCGGCTGGAAGTCGGTGATCAGCTGCACCTGCTTCTCCGTCTGCCCGCCGGACATCGGGATCACGGCCGCCCCGATGCGCTCGGCGCCGTAGTGGGCGCCGAGGCCGCCGGTGAACAGGCCGTAGCCGTACGCGTTGTGCACGCGGTCACCGGGGCGGATGCCGCCGGCGCGGAAGCAGCGGGCGACGAGGGTGGCCCACGTGGCCAGGTCGTCGTCGGTATAGCCGACCACGGTGGGCTGGCCGGTGGTGCCGGAGGAGGCGTGGATGCGACGCAGCTCGGGGCCCGTGGCGGCGAAGGCGCCGAACGGGTAGCTCTTCCGCAGGAACTCCTTGTCCGTGTACGGGAACTTGGCGAGGTCCCCGAGCTCCGTGAAGTCCGAGGGGTGGACGCCGTGCGCGTCGAAGTGCTCCCGATACGCGGGCACGTTCTCGTAGGCGTGGTGCAGGGTCCAGCGGAGGCGTTCGAACTGGAGCGCCTCGATCTGGTCCCGGCTCATCGTCTCCTCGGGGTCCGGGGCCCCGCGGTCGGCGGGGGCGGGCAGGGGTGCCGGCGTGTACGGGTTGGGGATCGAGGCCTCGAGCATGGCGTTCTCCTGGGGATGCGGGGTCGGGCGGCGGTCGACGACGGCGGCGCACCGGCGGGTGCGTCCGCCGGTCAGCGTCCGGGGGCGGGGATGGTGCGGGAGCGGCCGCGGAAGGCGGCCACCGGGGTGCCGTCGTCGGTGGTGACGGTGATGTCATAGACGGCCGAGCGGCCGGCGGCGGCGACCAGGCGGCCCTCCGCGACGAGGGTCTGCCCGGCGCGGGTGGCCGCGAGGAAGTTGACGTCCACGCCGGAGGCCACGGTGAGGGTGGAGCCGTCCGAGGCGGGGTCGTTGCAGGTCAGCGCGAAGCACGTGTCCGCGAACGCGAAGACGGCGCCGCCGTGGGCCAGGCCGAAGCCGTTGTGCTGGTCCTCGGTGAGCGTCATCCGGATGCGCGCGTGGTCCTTCTCGGCGGCCTCCAGGGTGACGCCGAGCCACCGTGCCACGCGGTCCTCCGCGAGCATGGGGTGGTGGGCGGTCTCGGTCATGGGCGGGCCTCCCTGCCGGCAGGGGCGCGCCGGCGCGGCGGCGCAGAGAATTACTGAACGATCATTAGGTAACTCCCTGGATGTGACCCACGTCAAGTCCGGCCCGGTGTGTGACGCGCGCCGGCCCCACCCTGCCGCCGCCGGGGCGAGGCGCGCCGGGACCGTGTGCGCGGGCCCTGCCCATCGTGTCCGCGGCTCCTGTCTAGGGTGACGGCATGGTGACCTTCGCGCCGGACCGCGCCTCCTTCATGCTCAGCCCCTCGGACATCACCGCCGCCGCGACGTGCACCTACGGGTGGCTGCGGGGGACGGTGGACCCCGCGCTCGGGCGCGCCCCGCGGATCGGCGTGGCGGATGCGTTCCTCGAGCGGGTCTCCCGCCTCGGGGACGAGCACGAGTCCCGCGTGCTCGCGCGACTCGAGGCGGAGCACGGCGCGGACCAGGTGGTCCGGCTCGCCCGCCCGGAGCGCTACACGCCCGAGGGCGTGCGGGCCGCCCAAGAGCGCACCGCGGCGGCGTTGGCCGCGCGTCCCGCCGTCGTGTTCCAGGGGATGCTGCACGACGGCGCGTTCGGCGGCCTGGCCGACTTCCTCGTGCTCCGCACGGACGAGGAGCACCCCGAGGGCGCGTACGAGGTGGTGGACACGAAGCTGGCCCGGCATGCGCGGGTGACGGCGCTGCTGCAGATCGCCGCGTACGCGGACCTGCTGGACGGCATGGACGTGCCGCGGGCGCGGCAGGGCAGCCTGTGGCTCGGGGACGGTTCCCGGCACGTCGCGGACCTGGACGAGGTGATCCCGGTGTACCGGCACCAGCGCGCCCGGCTGGAGGCGCTGCTGCAGGATCACGTGGCCGCCGGGGAGCCCACTCGCTGGGGCGACGACCGCCTGAGCGTCTGCGGCGCATGCGAGGCGTGCGAGGAGGCCGTCGCCGAGCACCGGGACGTGCTGCTCACGGCGGGGGCCACGCGGTTGCAGCGCACCCGGCTGCGCGAGGCCGGCATCACGACCATCGAGCAGCTCGCGGTGTCCGTCGCACCGCCGGAGGGCATGGCCCGCCGCACGTGGGAGGCGCTGCGGGAACAGGCGGCGATCCAGCTGGAGCCGGCCGGGGCGGACGGGCTGCCGCCGCATCGGATCGTGGACCCGCGCGCCGTGGCGGGGCTGCCCGCGCCGGACGCCGGAGACGTCTTCTTCGACTTCGAGGGGGACCCGCTGTGGGTCTCCGCGGACGGGAGCATGGAGGGCCTCGAGTACCTGTGGGGCTGGGTCGAGGCGCCGGGTGGGGACACCGCGCGCACCGCCTCGGCCGACTTCCGGTTCACGGGTCTGTGGGCGGACACCCGTGCCGCCGAGCGGGCGGCGCTCGAGCAGTTCGTGGCGTTCGTGGAGGCGCGACGCGCGGCCCACCCGGGGATGCGGATCTACCACTACGCCGCGTACGAGGTCACCGCGCTGAAACGCCTGACCGTGCGCCACGGTGTGGGCGAGCGCGAGCTGGACGACTGGCTGCGCGCGGGGCTGTTCGTGGACCTCTACTCCACGGTCCGCGCCGCCCTGCGGGCCGGTGTGCCGAGCTACTCCATCAAGAAGCTGGAGCCCCTCTACATGGGGGCGGAGCACCGGGCGGAGGACGGCGTGACGACGGCGGCGGACAGCGTCACCGAGTACCACCGGTACGTCGCCGCGATGGAGGCCGGGGACACCGAGGTCGCGAGGGCGATCCGCGCCGACATCGAGGACTACAACCGGTACGACTGCGTCTCCACGGCGCGGCTGCGGGACTGGCTGCTGGCGCAGGTCGAGCCCGAGGAGGCGGCCGTCGCGGACCGTCCCGCCGACGACGCCGCGAGCGAGAACGAACCGCTGGTCGAGGCCGCGCCGGAGCCCGAGCAGGACCTCACGGCCGCGTTGCTCGCGTTGGTGCCCGCGCCGGGCGCGGAGGCAGTGCCTGGGCCGGAGGAGCGGGGCGTCGCCCTGCTCGCGGCCGGCCTCGGGTTCTACCGTCGCGAGGAGAAGCCCATGTGGTGGGCATACTTCGACCGGGGCGTCTCCCCCGTGGACGAGTGGCAGGAGCCCCGTGCCAACGTGGTCGTGGACCGGGTCGACGTCGTGGAGGACTGGAACCGGCCGACCAGCCGGCACGCCCTGCAGCGGGTGCTCCGGGTGACCGGTTCGCTCGAGCCCGGCACCCTGCTCGTGCCGGGTGCCACCGTGAAGTCCGTCTACGAGGACCTTCCGGTTCACGCCGAGCTGCAGCCGAACGCGGTGCGCTGGATCGGCCTGAACATGGACGTGGAGGAGGTGGAGAATCTGCCGGACGGACGCTCCGTGTTGCGGCTGCGTGAGAAGCTGCCCCGCGGCGCCGAGCCGTTCGACCAGCTGCCCATGGCGGCCTTCCACTACGCGAAGGTCCCCACGGACAGCCTCGAGGCGCGCATCCGCGAGCTCGCGGCTGCCACGGACGCGGCGGGCGCACTGCCCGCACCCGGCGCGTCCGCGTGCGTGGACATCCTCGCCCGGCGCACGCCGACGACGACGAGCCGTCCGCTCCCGGAGATCGTCGCCGACTCCGAGCGTGCGCTAGACCGCACCGCCCTGCTCGTGGAGGCTCTCGAGTCCGCCCGCGGCTCGTACGTCGCGGTGCAGGGACCTCCCGGCACCGGCAAGACGCACGTGGGCAGCCACGCGGTGAAGGCGCTCCTCGAGCGCGGCTGGAGCGTCGGTGTCACGGCACAGTCCCACGCGGTCGTGGAGAACTTCCTGCAGAAGCTCCTCTCGATCGGCGTGCCCGCCGAACGCGTCGCCAAGGCGATCTCCAGCCGGGCGAAGCCGAACCCGGACGCCCTGTGGGAAGAGATCCAGAACAAGGAGGCCGGCGGGGTCGTCGGACCGGGGCGCGTGGTGGGAGGCACCCCCTGGACCTTCGCCCATGACGCGTTCTCCGGCGTCGACCTGCTCGTGATCGATGAGGCGGGCCAGTTCTCCCTTGCGCACACCCTCGCCGCCGGATCCGCGGCCACGACGCTGCTCCTGCTCGGCGACCCCCGCCAGCTCCCGCAGGTCACCCGCGGCATCCACCCGGAGCCGGTGGGTGATGCGGCCCTGGACTGGCTGATCGAGGGGCAGGCCACCCTCCGCCCGGAGCGGGGCTTCTTCCTGGACCGCTCCTGGCGCATGCACTCGGCGCTCACCCGCGCGGTCTCCGAGCTCTCCTACGCCGGCCGTCTGCGCTCGCACACCCCGCGGACCGACGCCCGCCGGCTCGACGGGGTGGAGCCCGGGCTGCACCCGTGGCCGGTCTCCCACACGGGCAACGCGGTGTCCTCGCCGGAGGAGGCCGCGGCCGTCGTCGAGATCATCCGGTCACTGCTCGGCCGCACCTGGTCCACCGGCCCGGACGATCCCGGCCGACCGCTCGAGCCGTCCGACGTGATCGTGGTGGCCCCGTACAACGCGCAGGTCGCCACGGTCCGGGAGGCGCTCGACGCTGCCGGTCTCGAGGGCACCGCCGTCGGCACCGTGGACACGTTCCAGGGCCGGGAGGCCGCCGTCGCGATCCTGACGATGGCGGCGTCCTCACCGCAGGAGGTGCCGCGCGGGCTGGACTTCCTCCTGAACCGGAACCGGCTCAACGTGTCGATCTCGCGCGGACAGTGGGCCGCCTACCTCGTCCACTCCCCCGCCCTCGCGGACGCGCTGCCCACCCGCCCCGAGGACCTGCCGATGATCGGCGCGTTCCTGCGGCTCGTGCACCGTTGAGTCAGCCGGCGGCGCCCTGGCGCAGCAGGAACCGCTGCAGCTTGCCGGAGGGGGTCTTGGGCAGCCGGTCCACGAAGTGCACCCGGCGCGGGTAGGCGTGCTTGGAGTACTCGTCGCGGACCTTGGCCTGCAGCTCGGCCGCCAGGGCGTCCGGGTCCGCGACGGCCCCGGCGGGCACCACGAACGCCACGACCTCCTCGCCCCGCACCCCCTCCGGGTCCGGCAGGCCGACGACGGCGACCTCCTGCACCCGCGGGTGGTCGATGAGCACGGACTCCACGTCGAACGGGCCGATCCGGTAGCCGGCGGCGAGGATCACGTCGTCGTCCCGGGAGGAGAAGAAGAACCAGCCGTCGTCGTCCTGCCGGGCGGTGTCCCCGGTCAGGTACCAGCGCCCGTCCGGGGTGAAACGCTCCGCGGTCTTCTCCGGCTCCCCGAGGTAGCCGGGGAACCAGAACAGGGGCGAGGCCGCGTCGATCGCGATCTGCCCGTCCCGGATCTCGGCGGCGATCCCCGGCAGGGGCACACCCATCGAACCCGGGCGGGGCGGCGCGGCCAGCTCGGGGTGCGCGAGGGTGCAGATGACCATGCCCAGCTCGGTCTGGCCGTAGTGGTCGCGGATCTCCGTGCCGAGGGCCGTCCGGCCCCACTCGAACACGGACGGCGGCAGCGGCTCCCCCGCCGTGGACACGCGCCGCAGCCGCAGCGGGGCGTCCTCGGTGACCTCCCCGGCCTTGGCCAGCGCGCGGAACATCGTGGGGGCGCCGGCGAGGTTCGTGATGCCCTGCGAGCGGATCACCTCGACCATGGTCGCCGGGGAGAAGGCGCCGCGGTACTGCACCGAGGTCGCCCCGAGCACCAGCGTGCCGACGATCCCGTAGTACAGCCCGTACGCCCAGCCGTGGTCGGCCGCGTTCCAGAACAGGTCCTCGGGGCGCAGGTCCACCGCGCACGTGAGGTAGACGGCGAACGCGGCGGCCGCGCGCAGCGGCACAGGCACCCCCTTGGGGCGGCCGGTGGTGCCGGAGGTGAACAGCAGGGCGATCGGCCCGTCCCCGCCGACGGCGACGTCCTCGGCCAGCGGCGCGGAGTCCGCGAGCGCGTCCCACTCCGGGCCGGTGCGGATGATCTCGATGCCCGGGATGTCCGTGAGCTTCTCGGCCTGGCGGGGCTCGGCGACGACGAGCCGCGCCGCCGCGCCCTCGATGCGCATCCGCGCGGCGCCCGCGGCGAACGCGGTGAACAGCGGCACGTGCACGGCGCCGAGCCGCCACAGGGCCAGCAGCGTGATGACGAGCTCCTCCCGTTTGGACATCATCACGGGCACGCGGTCGCCGCGCGTGACGCCGCGGGCGGCGAGGCCGGTGGCGAGGCGGCGGGAGCGGTCGGCCAGCTCGCCGAAGGTGAGGTCGACGGCGGACATGTCCTCCGCCACGAACCGGAACGCCACGGCGTCGGCCGGCCAGCGGCCGCAGAGCAGGTGGGCGGCGCAGGCGTCCGGGGTCTTGACGTCGGCGACCCACCCGGCCATCAGCCGGTCGATCGTCCCAGCCTCGTGGGCCTGCCCGGTCCGTTCCGTCATCTCGGTCTCCTCATCCCTCTCGGCATGCCGACGCCGGGCGACGGCGACGTCAGCCACGGTAGGTCCGTCGCGCCCCGGGCCACCAGGCGCGTCCGCATGTTGCACTCGATGTTGCACTCGCCACCCCGTCGCGGTCGAGGACGGACCCGGTCGTCGCCTTCGGCGGGCGTCCGCGGCGCCTGCCAGAATGGGGGCCATGACCTCGCAGCCCGCGCCCGCGCCCGCGTCCACCGCCCACCGCCGTTCCCTCGCCGAGGCCGGCATCGCCCTCGGCCCCCTGGACGGCCGCTACCGTGCGGCGGTGGAGCCGCTCGTGGAGCACCTGTCCGAGGCGGCGTTGAACCGCAACCGCATCCACGTGGAGGTCGAGTGGTTCATCCACCTGGCCGAGCACCGTGTGCTGCCGGGTCTCGAGCCGCTCACGGCCGAGCAGCAGGCGGGCCTGCGGGCGATCGTCACGGACTTCGACGCGGAGTCCGTGGCCGAGCTGGCGGCCACCGAGAAGGTCACGGTGCACGACGTGAAGGCCGTCGAGTACTTCATCGCCGACCGCCTCGAGGGGCTGGGCCTGGGCCGGCTGAAGCCGCTCGTGCACTTCGCGTGCACCTCCGAGGACATCAACAACCTCGCCTACGCGGTGGGCGTGCGCGACGCCGTCGAGCAGGTCTGGCTGCCGGCCGCCCGCGCCGCCGTGGCCACCGTCTCCGCGATGGCCGCCGAGGCCGCCGAGACCCCCATGCTCTCCCGCACGCACGGCCAGCCGGCCACGCCCACCACGCTGGGCAAGGAGATGGCCGTGTTCGTCCATCGCCTGACCCGCCAGACCCGGCGCATCGCCGGCCAGGAGTACCTGGGCAAGATCAACGGCGCCACCGGCACCTACGCCGCCCACCTCGCCGCCGCGCCCGACGCGGACTGGCCGGCCCTCTCCCGGTCCTTCGTGGAGCACCTCGGCCTCACCTGGAACCCGCTGACCACCCAGATCGAGTCCCACGACTGGCAGGCGGAGCTGTACGCCGACGTCGCGCGCTTCAACCGGATCCTCCACGGCTTCTGCGTGGACGTGTGGAGCTACATCTCCATCGGCTACTTCGCGCAGATCCCCGTGGCCGGCGCGACCGGCTCCTCGACCATGCCGCACAAGGTGAACCCGATCCGCTTCGAGAACGCCGAGGCCAACCTCGAGCTCTCCTGCGCCCTGCTCGACTCGCTGGGCGCCACCCTCGTGGAGTCCCGTTGGCAGCGCGACCTCACGGACTCGACGTCGCAGCGCAACATCGGCGTGGCCCTCGGCCACTCGGTGCTCGCCCTGACCAACGTCACCAAGGGCATGGGCCAGCTCCAGGTGGCCGAGCCCGTGCTGGCGGAGGACCTCGACACGAACTGGGAGGTCCTCGGCGAGGCGATCCAGACCGTCATGCGCGCCAAGGCGATCGCCGGCGTGCCGGGCATGGACAATCCCTACGAGCGCCTCAAGGAGCTCACCCGCGGCCAGCGTGTGGACGCCGCCCGCATGCGCGAGTTCGTGCAGGGCCTGGGCCTGTCCGACGACGCCGAGACGCGCCTCCTCGCCCTCACGCCCGCCGGCTACACGGGCCTCGCGGCGCGCCTGGCCGCCGAGTTCGGCGGGCGCTGACGGGTCTGCCGAACAAAAAAAACAAATACGATGTGAGCATGCGCGATCCCGTGCCCTGCCCAGACCAGCCGAACAGCCCCTTCACGCCGGGGTACGGGCGGCGTCCCCTCGTGTTCGGCGGCCACGAAGACCTGCTCCGCGACATGGGCAGAGTTTTCCAAGACCATGACTTCGGCGAGAACCAGTCCGTCCTCCTGTCCGGGCTGAGGGGCGCCGGAAAGACCTCCATGCTGCAGCGGATCGAAGACCTCGCCCGAGATGCTGGTTGGCTCGTGATCAGCGAGGATGCCAGCGCGGGCCTCCAACGCCGGCTGGTGGAGAGCACGTTGCCAGACGTCGTGAATTCCCTACCCCGGCAGACCAAACGTGAGCTCAAGGAACTGGGGCTCTGGCACTTCTCCGCCGCGTGGGAGGTCACAGAGCGTCCCTCTCGTCCACTCATGCGCAATGATCTGGTGACCGTTGCCCAACATGCCGGGGTGCGCGGAATCCTCATCACGATCGACGAGGTCTCCTCGGGCAAGACGCGCCTGCGAGAGGTCAGCGCCGTCGCACGGGAGATCTCCCATGCCATCAGCCGCGGAGCAGACATCGTCGTGGCATTCGCCGGCATCAAGGTCGACCTCGACGAACTCGTACGGCAGGAGCACACGACCTTTCTCCGCCGCTCCCGGACCGCCGACTTCCACCGACTTTCTCCGAAGGAGACCCGCCACGTCCTCGCGGAGACGGCACGCCTCGGCGGCCGGGAGTTCACCGCAGAAGCCCTGGAGATGCTGATCGCCGCGGCCCAGGGCTACCCCTACCTCGTCCAGCTGCTGGGCGACTACGCGTGGCGACACCGGCCGAACCAGCCCCGGATCGACCTGTCTGCCGCCGAGGCAGCCCGCGCCCGGGGGCTGCAGGCGGTGATGGACCGCGTGCTGTCAAAGGTCTTCAACGACCTCTCCGCCAAGGATCAGGAGTTCCTCCGCGCCATGGCTGTCGACGAGGAGCGATCCCGCATCGGCGACATCACCGCGCGCCTCGGCTCCTACAGCCAGTATGTGAATCAGTATCGGAACCGACTTATCGACAGCGGCTACGTGCAACCGGACGGACACGGGTACCTCCGCTTCGCCCTTCCCTACCTCGGCGCCTACATCCGCTCTCTGACCGACAGGGGCCCGGCGTCGGCTCCGGACGACGACTGGAGCGCCTACCCGCCTCCCCTGACATGACGGGCGCCGCCCCGGGCTGCGCGGACACCACAGGAGCGTCCCCGCTACCGTGACCCCATGCTGACCTCCTCCGTCGCCGTCTGGCTGCTGACCACGACCCCCAAGAACCCGGAAGAGCTCCAGCGCGACCTGCCCTCCGCCGTCGACGAGACCGGCCAGGTGGCCCAGGCCGTGACCCAGATCGTCACGACGGTGGACCTGGTGGGCGTGTTCTTCTTCGCGATCTCCGGCGCCATCCTGGCCGTCCGGAAGGGGTACGACATCGTCGGCTCGCTGCTGCTGGCGCTCATGGTGGGCACCGGCGGCGGCGTGATCCGCGACCTGATCGTCAACCAGGACGTCCCGGCCGCGTTCCGCAACCCGTGGTACCTGATCCTGCCCGTGCTGGCGTGCCTTGCCGTGTTCTTCAAGGTGTTCGACGGGGAGCGCGGCAAGCACGCCGTGATGCTCGTGGACGCGGTGGGACTGGCCGTGTACTGCGTGGTCGGCACCCGGATCGCGCTGCTCGGGGGGCTCTCCCCCGTCTCGGCCGCGGTGCTCGGGCTCGTGACGGCGGTGGGCGGCGGCCTGCTGCGGGACGTGGTGGCGGGCGAGCCCCCGGCCGTGTTCGGCGGGCGCGGCTGGTACGCCGTGCCGGCGCTGATCGGCGCCGCCGCCACCTCCGCGCTGGGCCAGGCCGAGTGGCTGAGCATCTACACGATGCTCGCGGTGATGCTCGTGGTCCTGGCGCTGCGCGTGGTCTCCCTGCGCCGGGAGTGGATGGCCCCGGGCGCGGAGATCACCGGGGAGACCCAGCGCCAGCGCATGGACCCGGACGACGCCCCGCCCGTGCCGGACGTCCGGGACCAGGGCAGCCCCGACGACCCGCCGCGCGAGAGCGGCCAGGAGCCCACCACTCCCACCCCGCAGGTCGAGGAGAATGGCATGGACCGCGCCGTCGAGGGCGACGACGCCGCCTCCCGCCGCTGACCCCTCCCCCTGGAAAGGAGCCGCCGTGGCCCTGCCGCAGCTGTTCGCCGAGCTGGCCGACGTCCCCTGGCTGCTGACCGCCCTGGACCTGGTGGGGGTGTTCTTCTTCGCGGTCTCCGGCGCCCTGCTGGCCGCACGCAAAGACTTCGACCTGGTGGGCTCCGTGGCGCTGGCCCTGCTGGCGGGCCTGGGCGGCGGCATCACCCGGGACATCGTCCTGGACCGGGGCCTGCCGGCGTCGCTGCAGGACCCGATCTACCTGGCCCCGCCCGTGCTGGTGTCCCTGCTGGTGTACGTCAAGGCGATCCACCCGAACCGCCTGAACCTGACGATCACGCTGTTCGACGCGGCGGGCCTGGCCCTGTTCACGGTCTCCGGTGTGATGATCGCCCACGCGATGGGCGTGCACCCGGTGTCCGTGGTGGTGGTGGCCACCGTGGGCGCCCTCGGCGGCGGCGTGCTGCGGGACATCGTGGCCAACGAGGTGCCGTCCATCTTCGACCCCCGCGGCGTGTACGTGATGCCCGCCGTGGTGGGAGCGGCCGTGGCGGAGCTCGTGGCGCAGCGCGGCGCCCTGAACGCGTTCACGGGCTTCCTGATCGCGCTGCTCATCTTCACGGTGCGCATGCTGGCGTACCGCTACCAGTGGCGCCTGCCCGGCGCGGACGTCAGCCAGGACAGGGACCAGCTGGACCGCCTGCGCCGGCTCGCGGAGCAGGCGCACGCGCGGGCCGTCCGACGCGCGGCCCGCGCGCGGGAGCGCATGCCGCTTCCGGTGTTCGGCCCCGCCGAGGAGGACGAGGGCCGGGTGCGCGTGGCGGACTTCGACCCGGACACACAGGCCATCACGGTGGTGGACCAGGCCTCCCACCAGTCGGTCCGGTACCACCCGGAGACGGGCGTCATGGACGTCACGGACCTGCGCACCGGCCGCACCCGCTCCTACGACGACCCGGAGACGGACTGGGTGGCGGACACCGGCTCGGCCGATGAGACGGGCTATGCTGGAGGTCCATGACCGGCACCGCTGACAGCGTCCCCACCATGGCCACCGCCGCCGCCGCGGCCACCCACCCGATCGGCTTCGACCGCGCGAAATACATCGAGCTCCAGTCCCAGCACATCCAGGAACGCCGCCGCCAGATCGGCGGGAAGCTGTACCTGGAGATGGGCGGCAAGCTGTTCGACGACCTGCACGCCTCCCGCGTCCTGCCCGGCTTCACCCCGGACAACAAGATCGCGATGCTCGACCGCATCAAGGACGAGACCGAGATCCTGGTGTGCTTCAACGCCAAGGACCTCGAGCGGAACAAGGTCCGCGCGGACCTGGGCATCACGTACGAGGACGACGTCCTGCGCCTCGTGGACGTGTTCCGGGAGCGCGGGTTCCTGGTGGAGCACGTGGTGGTCACGCAGCTGGAGGACGCCAACCACCGTGCGCTGGCGTTCCTTGAGAAGCTCGAGCGGCTCGGCCTGAAGGTGGCCCGCCACCGCGTGATCCCCGGCTACCCGCACGCCATGTCCACGATCGTCTCGGAGCAGGGCTTCGGTGCCAACGAGTGGTCCGAGACCACGCGGGACCTCGTCGTCGTGACGGCCCCCGGCCCGGGCTCCGGCAAGCTGGCGACGTGCCTGAGCCAGGTGTACAACGATCGGCAGCGGGGCATCCCGGCCGGCTACGCGAAGTTCGAGACGTTCCCCATCTGGAACCTGCCGCTCGAGCACCCGGTGAACGCCGCCTACGAGGCCGCCACCGTGGACCTGGACGACATCAACCTGATCGACCCGTTCCACCTGGCCGAGTACGGCGAGCGGGTGACGAGCTACAACCGCGACGTCGAGGTGTTCCCGCTGCTGTCCGCGCTGCTGGAGAAGGTCACGGGCACCACCCCGTACAAGTCCCCCACGGACATGGGCGTGAACATGGCCGGCGCGGCGATCGTGGACGACGAGGTGTGCCAGGCGGCCGCGAAACAGGAGATCATCCGGCGCTACTACAAGGCTCAAGTCAACGAGGCCCTGGAGGGCGCGGACGACACCGAGTCCGAGCGCGTGGCCCTGGTGATGTCCAAGCTGGGCCTGAGCTCGGAGGACCGTCCGGTGGTGGGTGCCGCGCAGTTGGTGGCCGAGCGCACCGGTGAGCCCGGCGCGGCCGTGCAGCTGGCGGACGGCACCCTGGTGACCGGCAAGACCTCGGAGCTGCTGGGCTGCTCGGCGGCCATGCTGCTGAACGCGCTGAAGGTGCTAGCCGGCCTGTCCGACGACGTGCACCTGCTCTCCCCCGCCGCCATCGAGCCGATCCAGACCCTCAAGACCGTCCACCTGGGCTCGTCCAACCCGCGCCTTCACACGGATGAGGTGCTGATCGCCCTGTCCGTGTCCGCCGCGACCGACGAGAACGCGCGGGCCGCCGTCGACCAGCTGGCCAACCTGGAGAAGTGCGACGTCCACACGACGACGATCCTCGGCTCCGTGGACGAGGGCATCTTCCGGTCCCTGGGCATGCTCGTGACGAGCGACCCGGTCTTCCAGAAGAAGGGGCTGTACCGGAAGCGGTGAGGCGGGGCGGTTCTTGCGACGAGCCTTGCGATATGGCCCTTTCCGGGGCGTTATAGGGGCCATATCGCAGGGCTCATCGTCCCGTGAAGGCAGACCACGACGCCGGCGCGCGCCGCCGCCTCACTCCCCCGGTAGTCCCGGCGGCAGCACCGCGCCGCGACGGGTGGCCTGGCGACGCATGAGACGGGACAGATCCCCGACGAAGCGGGGCCAGCCGCCGCGTGTGAAGACCTCGCCCGCGACCCAGGTGACGGCCCAGTCGTCGGCTTCGAGGCCACGCCTGCGCGCCCGGTCCCGCTGCCACTGAGCCCGATCCGTACGGTGCTGGTCGCCGTCGAACTCGAGGCACAGCCGCAGTTCCTCCCAGGCCAGGTCCACGCGGACCGTCTCCCCGGAGCTCAAGCGGATCGGGGGATTCACCTGAGGCTCGGGGAATCCCGCCTCGTGGAGCCGATGCCGTAGCCGCGACTCCGGCGGAGAATCCGCGCCCGTGCGCAACAGGTCCAGCACGGCGCGGGCCCGCACGATGCCGCGGACGTTCTTCCGTGCGTGCGCGAGACGCCGCATCTGCTCCACCGTGGTGGCCCGGGGAGGCAGGTGACCGAGACGGCGCGCCTCCGCCCCGTGCGGTGACGGCAGCAGGCTGTCCCCAGCGACCACGAGGTCCTCGACAGAGAGGTGATGGGCGAGGTCCACCCAAGTCCAGGCGGGGGCGGTCAGACGCAGACCCCGGTACTCGATCACGGGTGCGTCCGGCTGGAGCTGGTGCATGACCAGGCCCGACCGACTCGTCCGTCCTCCGTGGCCGCGCTCCTTCGCGAGATGGACCCGCGGATCCTCGAGCAGCCGGCCCGGGATCCACATCCCCCAGATCCGCGCGGCCGTGGCGTGGGAGAACACCCCCGAGGGGTTCAGCGACTGGACGGCGCGCAGATAGTCCGTCCACGTGGCCTCGACATCCCGGCTCATGCGCAGGCCGTGGCCGATCGCGACCAGGTCCGGTGCGCGGAGCCGGGCGCGGCTCAGGCCGGCCTCTCGTCCCTCCGGGACGGTCAAAATCGTAGGAAGCGACGTGGCGAGAGGAGCGAGGGGTCGCGGCATGCGACCAGGCTGGTGCTCCGCGTGGGCGATCGGGGCGCGCGGAGCGGGATCTGGGGACCACGGCTGAGGTTTCCGCACCTGTGCAGGAGAGGTGCTCCGCTCGCCTCACCTCGCACCCGCGGCACCCGGGAACGAGCCCTGCGATATGGCCCCTATCAGCGGGTTTTAGGGGCCATATCGCAGGGCTCGTCACTCAGCAGGGGGGCGTCGCGTAGCCGGTCTGGGTCAGCCCAGGCGCGTCACGCCGATCGTGTGGTCGGTCGTGAACTCCTCGATGGCCCACTCGCCGTTGAAGCGCCCGAGCCCCGAGTTCCGTGCGCCGCCGAAGGCCACGTGGGCCTCGTCCTGGACGCTCATCTGATTGATGTAGGTCATGCCGGCCTCGGTGCCCTCCGCGAAGCGCAGGCCGCGGTCCAGGTCCTGGGTGAACACGGAGGAGGACAGCCCGAACTCGTGGTCGTTGGCCAGCTCCAGCGCGTGCTGCTCGTCGCGTGCCTGGAGCACCACGGTCATGGGCCCGAAGATCTCCTCGCGGGTGATCTCCATGTCCGGCGTCGCGTCCACCCAGATGAAGGGGGGCACCACGCGGCCGGTGATCTCGCCGCCCACGAGGGCGCGGGCGCCGTCGGCCTCGGCGCTGGCGATCTTCTTCTTGAGCGTCTCCAGCTGGGTGTCGTTGATGACCGGGCCCACGAGCACGCCCTCCGCGTCGGGGTCGCCCACCTTGAGCCCGCGCACGGCGGCCTCGTACTTGGGGAGGAACTCGTCGTAGACCTTCTCGTCCACGATCACGCGCTGCACGGACATGCAGATCTGGCCGGAGTGGAGGTAGCCGCCCTGCACGGCCTGGTCGACGGCGGCGTCGAGGTCCGCGTCGTCCAGCACCACGAGCGGCGCGTTGCCGCCCAGCTCGAGCGCGACCTTCTTCAGGGTGTCCCCCGAGACGGCGTTGGCGCCGACCTGCTTGCCCACCGGAGTCGAGCCCGTGAAGGAGATCAGGCGCGGCGCGGGGTGCTTGACGAAGGCGTCGCCGATCTCGGAGCCGGCGCCCACCACCACGGACAGCACGCCCGCGGGCAGGCCGGCCTCCTCGAACACGCGCGCGAGCAGGGTGCCGCCAGTCACCGGGGTGTCCGAGGCGGGCTTGAGCACGACGGCGTTGCCCAGCGCCAGCGCGGGGGCCACCGAGCGCTGGGACAGGTGGAGCGGGAAGTTCCACGGGGAGATCACGCCGACGACGCCGATCGGCTTGCGGTACACGCGCATCTCGCGGTTCGGGACGTTGGAGGGGTGGATGGTGCCGTGCACGCGGGTGGGGAACGTGGCGGCCTCGTACGTGATGGCGATGGCCGAGCCGATCTCCGCGGCGGCCTTGATGCGCGTGGAGCCGGACTCCTTCACAAGCCAGTCCGCGATCTCCTCGCGGCACTCCTCCATGATCGCGGCGGCGCGGCGCAGGACGGCGGAGCGCTCGCCGGGCCCGGTGGCGGCCCACGCCTTCTGGGCCTCGGCGGCGGCGCGGTAGGCCTCGTCGAGGTCCTCCTCCGTGGCCAGGGTGAACTCGGCCACGACGTCGTCCGTGTACGGGTTGATGTCCGTCTTGCGCTGCCCGGTGGCGCCGTCTCGCCACTGGCCGGCGATGAACTGCTGGTCCACACGGTTGCCGTGGAACGTGGCGGGGGTGGAGGTCGTGGGGGTCATGAGGTGCTCCTCGCTCAACGGGGCATTCGGGAATGGAACACCCAGTTCACCCGCATGGGTGGGGGGGTTGGCGAGACCTTGGGGCCACTGACGAGAGATAGGGACAAGCTCGAGCCCCCGGGTGCCGTCACCGAAATGGTCTCTCCCCGGCGCATCTTCGTCGCCGCAATGGTTGCTCCCCATCCCCGGCACGTCACAGCCCGCGGACCATCATCACGGCCGAGCCGCATCAGGCGACATCGGCGATGGTGGCCTCCCGGAAGCGCTCGTATGCCCACGCGAGATTCTCACGGGACGGGCGGTCAGCCCGCCGCGTGGGCAGCTTCATGAGTTTTCGCCCGTGGAGGTCCTGAAGTCCGTGCCGCAGCATCGGCCCATCTACCTCGTCCAAGAGATCTTGTCGGATCTCCACGGTGAAGTCAGGTGTGATGCCCAAGAAGTGATTGTCGAAAGCACCGTGGTGGATCCTGCACATGGCAAGGCCATTGACAACGGTCGGCAGACCATGCACCTCACGATCCGGAACAATGTGAGCAGCGTCCAGCAATTCCGGATGCGCAAAATTGCAGACCGCGCAGTGGTTGTCGTAGGCGGCCAGCACGGTGGAACGGAAATGCGGCTGGTGAACGCGGATCTTGACCTCCCGCCTCAGGTACCGCTTGAGAGACGCTTCTAGAACAGACTCATGCATGAGTTCCGGCGAATAATCCTCCGGCTCCATCGGCGCAAAGACGATTTGGTGTCGCTCATCCTCGCGTCCTACAACATAGACCGGAGCCACCACTTGAAACCGTGCCGGACTCATGCCCACGCCAACGAACCAGATCAGCGGGAGGCCGCGCTCGTATGCCCGGAAGAGCCCCTGGTTCGCTGGGAGACGGGGATTCGTGCCCTGCCACTTGTAGCGCATGAGGCCGTCGTCGCCGATTTCATCCTCGTAGGGACGGGCATGACCCTTTGGGCGATACACCGTGTAAAAGGAAAGCGCGGCATCAAACCCTGCCGGCTTGCGGATTCCGTTCTGCGTAGAGATCAGCGGGAACGGCTCCCCGTTCCACCGGAAGTCACCGATGTCCTCCCGGGTGAGCGGTACCTGGCCATCGAGCGAACGCATCTTCAGCCACTCAATGGCAGCGTCACGCAGCCCTATCGGTTCACTCATGGGGGTCCTTGCTCGCGAGCGCCTCAGACGCGGACGCCGTCTATGTCGCACCGTACCAAGCACGGCCCCGCATCGGGCTTGGCCGCACCGGGCCACGCTGCCGAGGATGGTGTCGGGCTCGAGCAGGCCGTGCCGGGTCGGCAGCCCGACGACGGCGCTGGGCCGGGCAGGTTCAGGGTGATGGTCAGGACGGAAACGCCGTCCAGCGCAGAGCTGAGGTCCATGCCCATGGTGGGCACGGGGCGCGCCGGGCTCGCGGGCCTGGCTGTGATGTGCATCTTTCTGGGTGTTGGGTCGCGGTGCCTGTTCTCAGCAGTACTCCGCCCACACCCGCTTCTCCACGCCGTCCACGGTCATCACGCCGCCGTGCGGCAGTACCCACTGCGGCCGGGTGTGGCCGAACGGGACGCCCACGCACACCACCGCGTCCGGGTTGTAGCGCCCGACCTCCTCCAGCACCACATCGGCCTGCTCCGCGCGCAGCCGCGCCCGCTCCTCCGGGCTGCGCGGCGCCTCGAAGGAGCTCGTCGGCGGGCGGGCCGCCAGCACGGCGTCCACGGCGCCGAGTACGCCGCGCTCCCCCAGGATCCGCAGCAGCCGCCGCACCTCGCCGGCGCTCGGCAGCTCCTCGCTGGTCTCGATGAGCAGCACACCGCCCTCGAGCACCGCCATGTCCGCCGGCCCGCGGCCGGCCGCCATCACCCACGGCAGCACCTCGAGGCAGCCGCCCCACGTCCGGCCGGTCACCGCGCGCCGCGGCCCGGCCCAGCGCCACGGTGAGGCGCCCTCACCGACGCCGCGCGCGCCGTCGTCGTGCGGGCCCGGCACCGGCTCGCGCGTCCCGAACTCGGTGAGTGCCCGCGGGTCCAGCCAGTCCACGCCGTGGTCCTCGGACTCCCCCGGCTCCGTGATCTCCAGCCGCCCTCCCGTCAGCAGGGCGGCCCGCAGGGACGCGGCGTGCACCTCATCCACAGCCGGTCCCGGCCCCAGGTGCACCTGGGTGGACCCGCCGTAGAAGCTCGCCACGCCGTTCGCCCACAGCCACTGGTGCAGGTTGGTGTTGTCGCTGTAGCCGAGGAACGGCTTGGGGTCCGCGCGCACGGCGTCCGCGTCCAGGTGACCGATCACGGTGATCTGGTCCTCCCCGCCCACCGTGGCGATCACCGCACGGATCTGGGGGTCCGCGAACGCCGCGTTCAGGTCCCGCGCCCGGTCCTCGGCGCTCGCCCCGAGCTGCCGGGTGGTGGGGTACTCGACCGGCTCCAGTCCGGTCATCTCGGCCAGGCGGCGCATCGCCTGCTCGTGCACCGCGGGCGCGAAGCCGGGAGCCGCGAACGACGGCGAGACGACGGCGATCCTGTCGCCCGGCTGGGCCTTGGGCGGGTGGACGAGGGGCTGAGTCATACCGGGAGCGTAGCGAGAGGCCATCTGTCCGTCGTTCCTCTCACTCACACCAGACCACCCGCGCCCAGACCGCCCGCCCCGCCCCTCACCCCTGACGCAGCTCGCGGCGCAGGATCTTGCCCGTGGCGTTCTTCGGCAGCCCGTCCAGGACGGTCACCTCCCGCGGCTGCTTGTAGCGGGCCAGCCGCTCGGCCGCGAACGCCTGGAGCTCCTCCACCGCGACGGCGCTGCCCGGGGCCAGCGAGACGAAGGCGGCGATCTCCTCGCCCAGCCGCTCGTCCGGCACACCCACCACGGCGGCCTCGACCACGTCCGGGTGCTCGTAGAGGACCTCCTCCACCTCGCGGGGGTACACGTTCATGCCGCCGCGGATGATCACGTCCTTGAGCCGGTCCACGATCATCACGTACCCGGCCTCGTCCCGGCGGGCGATGTCGCCGGTGCGGAACCAGCCGTCCTCGTCGAACGCCGCCGCCGTGTCCTCCGGGCGGCCCCAGTAGCCGGCCATGATGCCCTCGCCCCGGATGCGCAGCTCACCGGAGGTCTCGAGGTCCTCCTCGGGCACCTCGGTGCCGTCCATCGCGACGATCCGGAACTCGAAGCCGTCCACCGGCCGGCCCACGGTGCCCGGCCGGGTCGGCGCATCCACGGGGTTGAAGAAGCACGCACCCGCGTTCTCGGACAGTCCGTAGCCCTCCAACACGGGCACGCCGAACAGCTTCTCCGCCGCGCGTAGCGTCTCCACCGGCAGGCTCGCACCGCCGGAGAGGGGCATGCGCAGCCTCGAGAAGTCCGCCGGCTCGGCCCCGGCCTCACGACGGGTCCGGGCCACGGAGAGGAACGCCCCGTGCATGGTGGGCACGCCGGGCAGGAACGTGATGCCGTGGTCCTGCAGCTGGTCGTAGGCGGCCTCCGGCACGAAGCGCGGCATCAGGGACAGGGTGGACCCGGCGAACACCGCGCCGTTGAGCACCACCGAGAGCCCGAACACGTGGAACATCGGCAGCGCCGCGAACACGACGTCGTCCGGGCCGAGCCGGCCCAGACCGGTCGCCGTCGCCATGGCGTTGGAACGCAGGTTCGTGTGCGTCAGCCGGGCACCCTTGGGTCGCCCCGTGGTGCCCGAGGTGTAGAGCAGGACGGCGTCGTCGTCGGGGTCCCGCGGGGTGATCTCCGTGACCGGGGCGATGCCCTCGGCGGCGCACTCCCGCCCGACCGCTTCGAGGTCCAGGGTGACCACCTCGACGTCGACGTTCCCGGCCACCTCGTCCACGGCCGGCAGCCCGGGCATGGCCCAGAGCATGCGCGCCCCGGAGTCCTCGAGGAAGTACTCCAGCTCACGGGCGGTGAACAGCGGGTTGAGCGGCACCACCACCGCGCCCAGACGCATGAGCGCCTCGTAGACCGCCACGAAGGCCGGGACGTTGGGCAGCATCACGGCCACCCGGTCCCCCGGGCCCACCCCGCGGTGGCGCAGCCAGCCGGCCGTCGCGGCCGTGACCTGGTCCAGTTCGCGGTAGGTCATGCGGGCCTCACCGATCCGCAGGGCCACGGCATCCGGCTGCCGGGCCACGGTGGCCGAGAGCAGCTCGGCCACATGACCCCGGCGCTCGGTGGGCCGGCCGTGGGTGGTCGCGGAGGTGTCGGGGGTCTCGGAGGTGGTCTCGGAGGTGGTCTCGGAGGTCGTCACGGTGGCTCCTGATCTGGTGGGGCGGTCGTCGGAGGGGGGTCAGAGGAAGGCGGAGTGTCCGGTGAGGCCGCGGCCCACGATCAGCGAGTTCACCTCGTAGGTGCCCTCGTACGTGAAGATCGCCTCGACGTCGCAGAAGAACCGACCGAGCCCGACGTCGGCGAGGATGCCGTTGCCGCCCATCATCTGCCGGCCCAGCGCGGCCGACTCGCGGCACATCTGGGAGGTCTTCAGCTTCACCAGGGAGGCCTGCGTCATGGACACCTCGCCGGCGGCCTCCAGCTGCACCGCCCGGTGCGCCATGCCCAGGGTGGCCGCCAGGTTGGCCGCGATCTGCACGAGCAGGGACTGCACCAGCTGATGCCCGGCGATCGGGCGGCCGAACTGGGTGCGCTCCAGCGCGTAGCGGCGGGCGGCGTCGAGGATGCCCTGCTGCGCGCCCACGGCCTGCCAGCCCAGGCCGTTGCGGGAGCCCAGCAGGATCACGTTGGTGTCCGCGAAGGTGTCGGCCTTCTCCAGCTTGTTCTCCGCCGGGACGCGCACGTCCGTGAAGGTGATGTCCGCGTTCTGGACGATCTTCACCGCGGTCTTGTGCTCGATCTTGGTGGCCTCGTAGCCGGAGGTGTCGGTCTCCACGATGAAGCCCTTGACCTGGTCGTCCTCCTCGTCCCGGGCCCACACGATCGCGATGCGGGACATGGTGCCGTTGCCGATCCACCGCTTGGCCCCGTTGATCACCCACTCGTCCCCCTCTCGGCGGGCCGTGGTGGCCATGCCGCCGGCGACGTCGGAGCCGTGCTCCGGCTCGGTCAGCGCGAAGCAGCCGGTGTACTCCATCGCGTACAGGCCCGGAAGCCACTTCTGCTTCTGCTCCTCCGAGCCCAGGGCCTCCAGGGTGGCCCCGACGAGGTCGTTGTGCAGGGCGAAGTACACGCTGAGGGAGATGTCCGCGCGGGCCAGCTCGGCCATCAGGTACCCGCGGAACAGCGGGTCCTCGGTCATGCCGCTGATGTGGTCGTAGCCCAGCTCCCCGACGCGGCGGGCGATCTCGTGCGGGAACTCGTCCCGGCTCCAGGCCTCGGCCACGTGTGGGGTGACGATCTCGGCCAGGGCGGCGCGGATCTCCGTGAGCTTCTCCTGCTGCTCGGGCGTCAGGAGGCGGTGGTACTCGAGGACGTCGACGTCGATCAGCGAGCGGGTGCGGGAATCCGTGGTGGTCATGAGGGGCTCCTGGAGGTCGTTCGAGGGGGGGTGCTGAGTCGTGGGGGTCAGGCGGTGGGGCTGGCCAGGGCGGTGAGCGGGATGCCCCGCTTCTCCCCCCATGCCTGCCAGTGGGCGGCGTCGTGCCGGGAGAGGGCCTCGGTGAGCTGCGCGCGGACGTCCCCGTCCGCGTCCAGCCCGAGGCCCGTCACGAGCGCGGCCGCGAAGTGCGGCTCGAGCGCCCCGACGGCCACGTGGCCCTCGGCCGCCGGATACACCCCGTAGTGGGGCAGGGCCCCGCCCAGGGGGCTGCGCGGGTCCGTCATGCGGTGCCGGTTGGGCAGGGCCAGGGCGTGCGCGGCCTCGGCGAGCGCCACCGTGGCGTGCCCGCCGTCCCCGTCCGCGCCGCGGGCCCACAGCAGGGCCAGCGCGGTGGAGACGGCCCGCTCGGCACCGTGCAGATCCGCCGCGAGGATCCGCGGCGGAGCCCCCGGCGCCAGCAGGCCCGCCGCGGCCTGGTAGTTGATGTCGTGGCCCGGCACGTCCGTGCGGTCCCCGGCGTATCCGGTGATGTCCACCTGGCAGATCCGCCGGTGGCGGGCGCGGACGGCGTCGGCGTCCAGGCCCAGCCGGCGCAGCGCCCCGGAGCGGTGGGAGGTGAGGAACACGTCAGCCTCGGCCAGGATCTGCTCCATCTCGGCGGCCCCGGCCTGGGACTTCATGTCCACGGTGCGCACCGACTGCCCGCGGTGCAGCTCCTCGTAGAGGGCCGGCACCAGGGTGGCCACGGGGTCCCCGCTGGGCGGGAGCACCGTGACGACGTCGGCGCCCAGCTCCTGCAGGCGGGCCGCGGCGGCAGGCCCGGGCAGGTTCAGGGCGATGGTCACCACGCGCACTCCGGCCAGCGGTGCGGCGCTCATCGGCCCGGCCCCTCGCCTCGCTCGGCCCGCTGCCGGAGGGTGTCGCCGGGACGGAACCGCTCGCCGTAGCGGTCGGCCAGCTCGTCGGCGCGGGCCACGAACGCGGCCGGTCCGCCCTCGCGGTGCGTCATGAACGTCACGGGCCCACCGGTGTGCGGCGGGAAGCCGATGCCGAACACGCCGCCGAGGTTCGCCGAGGGGGCGTCGGTGAGGACGCCGTCGTCGAAGCAGCGGGCCGTCTCGATGGCCATGCGGTACAGCAGGCGGTCCTGCAGGTCCTGCTCGGGCACGTCCGCCCCGGTGGCGAAGTGCTCGGCCAGGCCCGGCCACAGGTGCTTGGGGCCCTGTTCCGGGTACTCGTAGAAGCCGGCGCCCTGCGCGCGGCCCGGGCGGCCGAACTCGTCCACCATGCGCTCCACCACACGCTCGCCCGGACGCACCGGACGCTCACCGCCGGCCTCTGCGACGGCCTTCTCCTCCTCGCGGCGGATGTGCTGGATCAGGGTCAGGGAGACCTCGTCCATCATGGCCAGCGGGGAGGCCGGGAAGCCGGCGTGGCGGGCCGCCCGCTCGATCCGCTGCGCGTCCACGCCCTCCTCCACGAGGGCCGCGGCCTCGAGCACGAGCGTGCCGTAGACGCGGGAGGTGTAGAAGCCGCGCCCGTCGTTGACCAGGATGGGCAGCTTGCGGATCTGCTGCACCAGGTCGTAGGCACGCTCCACCGTGCGCGGGGAGGTCTGCTCACCACGGATGATCTCCACGAGCTTCATCCGGTCCACCGGGGAGAAGAAGTGCAGGCCGATGAAGTCCTGGGAGCGTTCCCGCGGGCCCTGCAGCAGGGTGATCGGCAGCGTGGAGGTGTTGCTGCACAGCAGGGTGTCCGGGCCGACCACCTTCTCCACCTCGGCGAACACCGAGTCCTTGAGCTCGACGTCCTCGAACACGGCCTCGATCACCGCGTCCACGTGCGCGAGGTCCTGATAGTCCTCGGTGGGCTGCACGCGGGCCAGGACGGCGTCGGCGTCCTCACGGCTCATGCGCCCCTTCGCCACGCGCCCCTCGAGGAGGGCACCCACCCGCTCACGGCCGCGCTCGGCGGCCTCCAGGCTGACGTCCTTGAGCATCACGTCCACGCCGTTGAGCGCGAGCGCGTGGGCGATGCCCACGCCCATCATCCCGGCGCCCAGCACCGCCGCCGTGGTGATCGTGCTGCGCTCGCGGGAGGGACCGCCCAGGGCCGCGCCGGAGCGCAGCGCCTGCATGTCCGAGTGGAACGCCTGGATCATGGCGGAGGAGGTGTGGCCCGTCACGAGGGACACGAAGTACCGGGTCTCGATGCGCGAGGCGGTGTCAAAGTCCACCTGCGAGCCCTCCACCGCGGCGCTGAGGATCGCCTTCGGGGCGGGCAGGTCCGCGCCGTGGAGCTGCCGGCGCAGGGTGGCGGCGAACGCGGGCAGGCGGGAGGCGAAGGAGGCCTGGGCGGGGGTGCCGCCGGGGATCCTGAAGCCCTTGACGTCCCAGGGCTTCGCGGCGGCGTCGGCGCGGTGCTCCAGGATCCAGCGCTTGGCGGCGGGCACCAGGTCCGCGGGGTCGGTCACGACCTCGTCGATGATCCCCTTCTCCATCGCGGCCCGGGCGTCGCGGGCGGTGCCCTGCAGCAGCCACTCCATCAGGGCGCGCTCCACGCCCACCATGCGCACCAGGCGGGTGATGCCGCCGCCTCCGGGCAGCAGGCCCAGGGTGACCTCCGGGAGGCCGACCTTCAGCCCCGGGTCGTCCACGGCGATGCGCCGGTGGCAGGCCAGGGCGATCTCCAGGCCGCCGCCGAGCGCCGTGCCGTTGATCGCGGCGACCACGGGGCGGCCGAGGGTCTCGAGGCGGCGCAGCTGGCCCTTGACCCGCTGCGTCAGCGCGAACACGGACTCCACGTCCTCGGGGCCGGCCTGGGCCAGGGAGTCCAGGTCGCCGCCGGCGAAGAAGGTCTTCTTCGCGCTGGTCAGGACGACGCCGGTCACCGTGTCCCGCTCCGCCTCCAGGCGGTCCACGACGGCGTCCATCGCGTCCTGGTACCGCTCGTTCATCGTGTTGACCCGCGCCTGCGGGTCGTCCATGGTCAGCGTGACGACGCCGTCGGCGTCCTGGTCCCAGGTGATCATGTGCTCACTCATGCCGGTGCTCTTCCTGCCGTGCTGGTCGGTCGGGTGGGTGGGGCGCTCAGACGCGCTCGACGATCGTGGCGACGCCCATGCCGGCGCCGATGCAGAGCGTGGCGATGCCGGTCCGCAGGTCGCGCCGCTCGAGTTCGTCCACGAGGGTGCCGAGGATCATGGCGCCGGTGGCCCCCAGGGGGTGGCCCATGGCGATCGCGCCGCCGTTGACGTTGGTCTGCTCCTCGGTCCAGCCCATCTCCTTCATCAGCAGCAGCGGCACGGCCGCGAACGCCTCGTTGATCTCCACGAGGTCGATGTCCGCGGCGGTCATGCCGGCCACCTCGAGGGCCTTGCGGCACGCCGGGGTGGGGCCGGTGAGCATGATGGTGGGCTCGGAGCCGACGACGGCGGCGGAGACGATCCGGGCCCGCGGGCTCATCCCGGCCCGCCGGCCGGCCTCCTCGGAGCCGATCAGCGTCAGCGCGGCGCCGTCGACGATGCCCGAGGAGTTGCCGGGGTGGTGCCGGTGCTCGATCCCCGCCAGCGAGCTGTACTTCTCCAGCGCCACGGCGTCGAAGCCCGCCTCCCGGCCCAGCGCTTCGAAGGAGGGCTTGAGTTTGGCCAGGGTCTCCACGGTCGAGTCGGGGCGGATGGTCTCGTCCCGGTCCAGCACGGTCATCCCGTTCATGTCCGTCACCGGGACCACGGAGCGGGCGAACCGGCCCTCCTGCCACGCCGCCGCAGCACGGCGGTGGCTCTGCGCGGCGAAACGGTCCAGCTCTGCGCGGCTGAATCCCTCACGGGTGGCGATCAGGTCCGCGGAGACGCCCTGCGGGACGAAGTCGGTGGCCAGGGAGGTGGCCGGGTCCATGGCCCACGCGCCACCGTCGGAGCCCATGGGCACGCGGGACATGGACTCCACGCCGCCGGCCACGAGCAGGGACTCCCAGCCGGAGCGGATGCGGGCGGCGGCCTGGTTCACGGCCTCGAGTCCGGAGGCGCAGAACCGGTTCAGCTGCACGCCGGCCACGGTCTGCGGCAGGCCCGCCTTGAGGGCGGCCACCCGGGGCAGGACCGCGCCCTGGTCGCCCACCGGGCTGACGCAGCCGAGGATCATGTCCTCGATGTCGGCGGGGTCGAGCCCCTCATGGCGGTCGCGCAGCGCGTGGGTCAGGCCGACGACGAGGTCGATCGGCTTGACCTCGTGGAGGGAGCCGGAGGGCTTGCCGGCACCGCGCGGCGTGCGGAGGGCGTCGTAGAGGAAGGCGTCCTGGGTCACGGGGTCTCCTGGGGTCGGGGTGGGTCTGGGGAGGTGGCGGGCCGGTCAGCGGCCGGAGGTGAGGGCGTCGGCGTAGTCGGCGCGCAGCTTGCGCTTGTTGACCTTCCCGACGCCGGTCCGGTCGATCTCCGTCACGAAGCGGACCTCGTCCGGCAGCTGCCAGGTGGCGAAGCGCTCGGCGAGTGCGGCGAGGACGGCGTCCTGGTCGACGTCGGAGTCCTCGTCCCGCACCACGAGGGCCAGAGGACGCTCCTCCCACTGGGGGTGGGGGACGCCGATGACGGCGGCGTCGCGGACCCCGGGGACGGTCATGATGTGGTTCTCCAGGTCGATCGAGGAGATCCACTCGCCACCGGACTTGACCACGTCCTTCAGGCGGTCGGTGACCTTGAGGTAGCCCTCCGGGGAGAGGTAGCCCAGGTCCCCGGAGCGCCAGTAGCCCTCGTCGTCGAAGCCGGCCTCGGTGGCCTCGGCGTTGTCCGCGTAGGAGGTGGTCACCCAGGGCCCGCGCAGGCGGATCTCGCCCACGTTCTCCTCGCCGGGCGGCAGCAGCTCGCCCAGGGGGTCGGTGATCTTCACGTCCACCCCGACGACGACGAGGCCCTGGAACCGCTTGAGGTTCCACCGCTCATCCTCGGAGAGGGTGTCCATGAGGCTCGGCTTCATGCGGTTGAGGGAGACGATGGGCGAGGTCTCCGTGGCGCCGTAGGCGTGGATGACCTCCGCGCCGGTGAGCTCGTCGAAGCCGCGCATCATGGCCACGGGGGGCTCCGTCGCGCCGCACAGCAGGCGCACGCCGTCCATCCGTGGGGGCGTCTCGAGGGTGCGGAGGTGGTGGAGCATTGGCATGAGGATCGCGGGGGCTGCCGGGGCCACGGTGACGCCGTGGTCCACGAGGGTGGAGGTCAGCCACGGGGTGTCCGTGAGGTTGAACCGGCCCGGCAGCACCAGGCGCGCGCCCACGGCGACGGCGGCGAACGGCAGGCCCCAGCACTGCGCGTGGAACATGGGGGTCAGCAGCAGGGCGGTGTCCGCCATGGTCATGCCCAGGGTGGACACCACGGCGTGCGCGTGCAGCCAGGTGGCCCGGTGCGAGTAGAAGACGCCCTTGGGACGGCCGGTGGTGCCCGTGGTGTAGCAGGCGCCGGAGGCGGAGCGCTCACTCACGTTCGGCAGGTCCGCTGTCTCGAGCGGCTCCTGCCCGTCGAGGAGGGCCTCGTAGGAGAGGACGTCGCCGCGACCGGCCCAGTCGGCGGGGAGCTCGCCGTCGCCGGCCACGATCCAGCGGATGCCCCCGGGCAGGTGCGGTTCGAGCGCGGCGGCGAGCTCCAGGAGGGTCTCGTCCACGACGATCGTCCCCACCTGCGCGTGGGTGATCACGTAGGCCAGGTCCGTGGGCGCCAGGCGCAGATTGAGCTGCACCATGGTCGCGCCCAGCAGCGGGACGGAGAAGTAGGACTCGAGGTGACGGACGTCGTTCCACAGCAGCAGGCCGACCCGGTCCCCCGGCCCGACGCCCTCGGCGTGCAGGGCCGCGGCCATGCGGCGCACCCGCTCCCACACGGCCGCGTAGGTGGTGGTCTGCCACGGGGAGCCGCCGCCGCGGGTGTGGATGATCTGCTGATCCCCGAAGGTCCGGGCGGCGTCCCGCAGGAGGCGGGTGGTGGTGAGCTGCTCGTCGTCGCCCATGGTGGACGGGGTGCCGAGGACGGTGTCGGTGGTCTGCATGGGTCCCCCTGGGAGGTGTGGTGGTCGCGGAGGCGGGCGGCAGTCATCTGTGACATGCCTCACTGGGCGTGTGTTGCACACTCAAGCACGATGTTGCACTAGCGTGCAAGAAGGGTGTGGGGGGGCGTTTCGATCCCTGCCGTAGGGTTCAGCGAGCCCCCGCATCCTCGTCTCCCGACCACGGGCCATCCCATCCGCCGACCCAGCCCCGAGGACCCGATGAACACCCCCCTGCCCTTCGACCAGGACGATCTCTCCTCCCCCGCGCGCCTGCGCCTGGCGGCCCTCGAGCTGTATGCCGAGCGGGGGGTCGAGATGGCCAGCGTCCGCGAGATAGCGCAACGGGCCGGCGTCGCCCCCGGGCTGGTGCGGCACCACTTCGGCAGCAAGGCGGGGCTGACCCGCGCCGTCGACGACGACGTGCTGCGCCTGATCGCCACGACCCTCGACGAGGTCCCGCTCGTGGGCACCCCCCAGGAGGTGTCCGCCGCCCGCGACGCGGCGTTCGCTGACCTGCTGGCCGAGCACCCGGTGGTGGGGGCCTACGTGCGCCGCTCGCTGCTGGAGGCCGGCGGGGAGACCGAGTCCCTGCTGGAGCGCCTCGTGGACCTGACCACGGAACAGACCGAGCGCCTGCGCCGGTCCGGCTTCGCCCCGCGGCGCAGCATGCCGACGTCCGTGTTCGGCACCGTCATCCGGCAGATGGGGCACCTCATGGTCGGCCCGTCGGCGGACCGCATCTGGCGCCGGATCGCCGAGACCCAGGAGGACGCCGCCGGGCAGGCGAGCCCGCGGGTGCGACTCGTGGTGGATCCGCCGCGGTGAGCAGGATCGCCTCCGACCGCGAGGGCGTCGTGCACCTCGTCCGGCAGGCCGACGACGCCGGCCCGCCCCTTCCGGGAACGCCTGCGGTCGGTATGAGCGCACCTTGCAGGCTCAGAGCGACCGCACGCGTTCCAGGTCCGCGGGCGCTCACCCCGCCAGCTCACCCGCGCCCCCGCCCCCGCACGCGCCGTTTCCCGAACGACAACGCGGGTGGGGCGTAGCCTGGCCGCCATGACCACCGTGTTCTACGACGACCAGGGCCGCCCCGAGCCGCCCTTCGCCGCGGGCGAGGCCGCCACCCTGCTGGGCTTCCTCGACTTCCTGCGCGCCACGATCGAGTGGAAGACGGCGGACCTGGACACGGCCGCGCTGCGCCGCCGCCTGCCGGGCCACCCGTCCGCGATGACGCTCGGCGGCCTGCTCAAGCACCTCGCGTTCGTCGAGTTCTGGTGGTTCGAAGCCGTCGCCCTCGGCGAGCCCACCTCGGCGCCCTGGGTGGGCGCGGACTTCGACGCGGACCCCGACTGGGACTGGCACAGTGCGGCGCAGGACTCCGCGGCGGACCTGCGCGCCCTCTGGCAGGGCCAGGTGGAGCGGTCCCGGCAGATCGTGGTGGACCTGCTCGCGGCGGACGGCGACGACGGCGCCGCAGCCCTGGCCCGCGCCCACCGGATCCGGGAGGGGCGCGACCCGGTCTCGCTGCGGTGGATCCTCACCCACATGATCGAGGAGTACGGCCGCCACGCCGGCCACGCCGACCTGCTGCGCGAGGGGATCGACGGCCAGACCGGCGAGTGAGCCCGCCCCACCCGCAGTCCCGTCTGCGGTCGCACCCGAGTTCATCCCCTCGTCGGATGCCCGGCCCCGCGCCGGCTGGGTAGATTCTGTGCCATGGCCTCCCCCTCCCCTGCGTCCGCGCACCCGTCCGCCCCCGAGAGCGGGACGGGCCTGGGGTCCACCGGCGTGGAGGGGCTCACCGGGCTCACCGCCGCCGAGGTCGCCGAGCGGGAGGCCGCGGGCCTGGTCAACGTCCAGTCGCGGGACACGTCCCGCTCGCTGGGGCAGATCCTGCGCGTGCACGTGTTCACGCTGTTCAACCTGGCGATCGCGCTGTGCGCCGTCGTCGTGATCCTGATGGGCCGCTGGCTGGACCTGCTGTTCTCGTTGGCGGCCGTGGCCAACGTGGTGATCGGCGTGGTCCAGGAGTACTCGGCCAAGCGGAAGCTGGACCGGATCGCGCTGCTGCACCAGGACGACGTCGTCGTCATCCGGGACGGGGCGCGCGTGCCCCTGCCGATGGCGCAGATCGTGCGGGACGACGTCGTGGTGCTGCGCCGCGGCGACCAGGTGCCCGTGGACGGCGAGGTCCTCGTCTCGGACGGCCTGGACATGGACGAGGCGCTGCTCACCGGCGAGAACGACCCCGTGCCCAAGACCCCCGGGGACGCCGTGCTCTCGGGCTCGGCCGTCGTGGCCGGCGCGGGCCTGGTGCGCGCGACGGCGGTGGGCTCGGCCTCGCACGCCGCCCGGCTGAGCGCCGAGGCCCGCCGCTACTCCGCCATCCACTCGGAGCTGCGCGGCGCCCTGGAGAAGGTGGCCCGCTGGCTGACGATCGCCCTGGTGCCGATCATCGCGGTGATCGTGCACGGCCAGATGACGGCGGTCGGCGGCTGGTCCCTCGCCCTCTCCCAGCCGCGCGAGGCCGCCCTGGAGCCCGCGCTGATCGCGTCCGTGGCGGCGGTGACCAGCATGATCCCGCAGGGCCTGGCGCTGATGACGACCATCGCGTTCGCCGTGTCCGCGCTCAAGCTGGCCCAGCAGGAGGTCCTCATCCAGGAGCAGCCCGCCGTGGAGGTCCTGGCCCGCGTGGACACCGTCTGCCTGGACAAGACCGGCACCCTCACCGAGGGCGGCGTCCGGTTCGACCGACTCACCGCGCCCGCCTCGGCGGACGCGTCCCCGGACGCCCACGACGACGGCGCCCCGGCCGAGGTCGGCGACGGGGCTCGGACCGTGCTCGCCTGGTTCGGCGCGGACCCGGACGTGAACCCCACCGCGGCGGCCCTGCGCGAGCCCTTCACGGCCGTCCCGCCCGTGGACCCCGCGGCCCAGGTGGCGTTCTCCTCCGCACGCCGGTGGTCGGCGGTCGCGTTCGGCCCCGAGGCCGGGGCTGCGGCCGGCACGTGGCTGCTCGGCGCGCCCGAGGCTCTCGTGGACGAGTGGCACCTCGGCCCCGAGGCCGCCGAGGCCGTCCGCGCCCAGGTCCACGCCGACGCGGACGCCGGCCGCCGCGTGCTGCTGCTGGCCCGCACGGACGAGCCCCTGATCGGGGATGCGCTGCCCGCCGGAGGCGTCCCGGTCGCCGTCGTGACGTTCCGCGAGAACGTGCGCCCGGACGCCGCCGAGACCCTCGACTACTTCCACGCCCAGGGCGTGCGGACCGTGGTGATCTCCGGGGACAGCCCGCGCACCGTGGCCGCCGTGGCCCGCGAGGTGGGCCTCGAGGTGGCGGGCCAGGCCTACGACGGGCGCACCCTGCCGGACGATCCCGGGGAGCTCGCCGCCGTGATGACCGAGCACGACGTGTTCGGCCGCGTCAGCCCGGACCAGAAGAAGGCGATGGTGCAGGCGCTGCAGTCGCGCGGGCACGTGGTGGCCATGACCGGCGACGGCGTGAACGACGCCCTGGCCCTGAAGACCGCGGACCTGGGCATCGCCATGGGCAACGCGGCCCCGGCCACCAAGGCGGTGTCCCGGATGGTGCTGCTGGACGGGCGCTTCGACCGCCTGCCGCGCGTGCTCGGCGAGGGCCGCCAGGTGATCGCGAACATGGAGCGGCTCGCCCACATCTACCTGACGAAGACGACGTACGCGCTGCTGTTCGGCGTGGTGTTCTCCCTGTTCGCGTGGCAGTTCCCGCTGCTGCCGCGGCAGGCCTCCACCGTGGACTTCATCATGATCGGCGCGCCCACGTTCTTCCTCGCCCTGCTGCCGAACCCGCGCCGCTATGTGCCCGGCTTCCTGGGGCGGGCGCTGCGGTTCGCGATCCCCTCCGGCGCGGTGATCCTGCTGTCCATGGTGGCCTTGCAGACGTACGTGCGCCTCACCGCCGGCGACGTCGACCTGGCCCGCCAGCAGGCCGCGTTCATGATCACCCTGACCCTGCTGGGCCTGTGGGTGCTCAGCGTGATGTCCCGGCCGCTGAGCGCGCGCGTGGTGGTCCTCATCCTGGCGATGTACGCGGTGCTGGCCGCCGTCGTGCTGGTGCCGGCCTCCCGCTGGTACCACCGGATGGAGGTCCCGCCCACGGACGTGCTCGTGGCCGCGCTGGTGGTCGCCGCGCTCGGGTGCGGACTGATCGAGGTCATCCACCAGGTGCACCGCCGGCACGTGGCGAGGGTGCTGGCCGCCGCGGGGGCCTGAGACCCCTCAGCGGCGGGCGCGACGCACGGCGGCCCGGTAGTCGAGCCACGTCCACACCAGCACGACGACGGCGACCAGCAGGTACGCGACGTCCCACGCGCTGAGCCGCTCCCCGGCCACCACGCCCGGGAGACGGGTGGCCAGGATGAGCAGCACGAGCACGGTGACCGCCCAGGCCCGCCGGCGCGGCGGCGGGCCCAGGCGTCGTCGTCGAGGGCGGCGGGGGGCTCTTCCACGGGACGGCGGGCCGCCGGGAGCAGCCGGTGTGCGAGCCAGGCGAGGCCCGCGCAGACCGGGGCGACGGCGAGCAGCCAGAACGTGCTCCCGGTGAACAGGTGCGTCTGCGCGTTCACCTCCACGAGCCACCAGGCGAGCACCAGCACGAAGGCCAGGAGGGCGCCGCCGGCCACCAGCGTGGCGGCCAGCCGCGGGACGCGGACGAGGAGCCGCTCCCAGAGGACCATCACCGCCACCCCGGCCACGCCCATGAGCACCGGGGCCAGCAGCAGCCCCCACGTGTAGTCGGTGGTGAGCCCGTCCCGGCGCAGCCAGACCAGGCAGAACAGGACGGCGATGCCGGCGGCGACCGTGAAGCCGACCACCGGCACATCGCGCCAGGTGGCGTCGGGTGCGGCGGGGTCGGGGTGGGGGCGGATGGTCATCGGTCGGGTCCCTCCTGTGTGCTCCGTTGTGAATCCCTTCCGGCGACCCTACGGCCCGGTCGAGCACGTCTGCGCATCGGGCGCCCTCCCTCGTGCCGGCGTCGCCGTCGCTCTACCGTGGAGCCATGGACTCCACGCTCTTCACCCGTTCGGCAGACCGCGCCGCCCACGACGACGTCAACTTCCGCACCCGCAAGTGGGTCAAGCCGGAGGACCTCAACGCGAACAACACCCTCTTCGGCGGCTCGCTGCTGCGCTGGGTCGACGAGGAGGCGGCCATCTACGCGACCCTGCAGCTGGGCAACCCGCGGTGCGTGACGAAGCTGATCTCGGAGATCAACTTCCTGGCCTCGGCGAAGCAGGGCGACATGATCGAGATGGGCCTGCGCGCCACCGAGTTCGGGCGCACGTCCCTGACCATGCGGGCGAAGGTGCGGAACATCGTGACCGGCGAGATGATCCTGACCATCGACAAGATCGTGTTCGTGTCCCTGGGCGAGGACGGCAAGCCCGTGCCCCACGGCTTCACCGAGATCACCTACGACCGCGACCGTCTGCCCCTGGACAACCCCCTCTGAGCCGGCCCGCCACCCGACGCGGTCCGGGGGCGGAACTCGGGGATCCCCGCCCGGAATACCGCCGAGTTCCGCCCCCAACGCGGGAGGGCCGGTGGCGGGGGCCGGGGCCGAGCCGGAGGACGCGGCCGAGCGTCCCCGGGACGTCAGAGCGGCCAGACCTCCAGGGACTCACCGAGTCGGATGCTCACCCCGGAGACGCGCCCGCGCGGGCCGAGCAGGACGTGCACGACCGGGTCCGCCCGCTCGGCCTCCGCCACACCCCGCACCACCACCGCGCGCCGACTCCCGGCGGCGTGCGGGTCTGTGGGCAACGGGACGCCGTCCAGCTCGTGCACGGTCAGATCCGCCGGGGGCGTGCACGGACCGGCGAGGTCCTGGATCTCCTGCATGGTCTGCCGCAGCACGGTCTGCGGCAGGGCGGCGCGGGCCGTACTGGTCATCAGGGCGTGCATCGCGGTGAGGTCCCCGGTGAACCAGGCGCGGACGGCACGGTCGGCGCTCCGGCGCGCCGCCTCCGGCCAGCCGCCCTGTGGTGCCGCACCGGCGGTGGGTGCCGCACCCGGGTCCGCGGCGGTCTGGAAACGACGGTGCGCGGCCTGACGGCTCACCCCGAGGGTCTGGGCGATCTCCTCCCAGGTCCACCCGGACTCACGGGCACGGTGGACGGCGTGATGCAGCCGCCGCTCGGCCGCCGCCTGGGCGGCCAGCGCGGCGGTCAGTTCCTCACAGGGATCGCGGGGCATCCTCCGAGTCTGCCTCACCGGCGGACACCGGAAGGAGGGCACCGGCGCCGATGGTCACCGCGATGCCGAAGATCACCGCCGTGGCGCCCTCGAAGATGTTGAGCACGGTCAGCACGGCCGCGACGGCGGCCCCGGCCAGGATCTGCATGGCCTTCGGGCCATCCCAGGCGGGCTGCCAGCGGCTGAACAGCGAGCCAGCCAGGGCGCCGCCGCGGGCCTGCATCAGCGGAGCGCTCCAGGCACCCACGGTGTAGGCGAGGCCGATGATGGCGCCCGTGAGCAGGGCCGGCCCCGGGTCGGCGTCGGACGTGAGGCCGTGGGTGACGAGGATCAAGATGATGGAGACGACGGTGGCGGTGAGCGTGCGAGCCATGTGACCGAGGTTATGGCCGGCATCCGGAGGTGTCAACACCGCGTTGACAGCCGGCCGGTGGCGCCGGTGGTGCCGGTGGTGCCTGTGGTGCCTGCCGACCCCGGTTCAGCCGACCCCAGCTCAGTCGATCCCGCGGGCGGCCAGGGCGTCCCCGACGTCGTCCGCGTGCTTGAAGCTGAGCACCAGCAGCGGCAGCGCCCAGGCCCACGGCGCCATCCGCACCCCGCGGGCGGCCTGCGCATGCCGGATCTGCTCGGCCAGGGCGCGCAGATGGCCGATCGAGGAGAGCACCAGGCCCATCGCCAGGCCCACGCGGTCGGCGCGGAACCCCGCCCGCGCCAGGCGCGGCCCCGCCCACGGGATCCGCTCGACCGGCCGCAGCACCGCCTCGGCCACCCCGGTCATGTCCGCGATCCGGGTGGTGCGCGTCAACACCTGCGCGGTGAGCACGAGCCCGAGCACGCGCGCCACCGTGAGTCCGGCGGCGAACGCGTCGGTGAAGATCCACTGCGCCGCGAACAGGACCACGTAGAACAGCCACAGAGCGCGCAGGTCGGAGGCGATCATCGCCGTCCCGCGCCGCAGCCCGAAGCCCACGAGATACGCGGTCACGGCGCCCACGACGGCGGCGCCCGCCGTCCACAGGGACAGCGGCAGCAGGGTCAGGGCCAGCACCCACACCGCGAACAGGCCCGTCTTGAGGCCGGCGCGGGCGTGGTGCAGGGGCGAGTCGCCGTGGACGTACAGGGAGAGCATCAGCGCAGCTCCGCCGCCACGGCGTGGTCCAGGAAGCGCTCGTACGCCTCGACCACGTCCTCGGCCGGGCCGGTCCGCTCCACACGGCCGCCGTGGATCCACACGGCCTCGTCGCACGCACGGGCCAGCTCGAGGTCGTGGGTCACCAGCAGCAGCTGGAACCCGTCCGGGGCGGAGGGGTCTGCGGCCAGCAGCCGGTCGGCCACGATCCGCCGGTGCCGGCCGTCCAGCAGGGAGGTCGGCTCGTCGGCGATCACCAGGGACGGCCCGGCGGTCATCACCGAGCACATGGCCAGCCGCTGCGCCTGCCCCGAGGACAGGGACAGGCACGCCCGGTCCGCGAGCGCGGTGAGCCGGTGCTCCTGAAGCGCCGCGGCCACGCGCGCGGCGACGTCGTCCTGGGTCAGGCGGCGGCCGGCGTCGCCCCTGAGCGACTTCACGGTCAGCTCCACGTCCTCCCGGACGGTGGGCATGACCATCTGCGCGGCCGGGTTCGCGAACACGAAGCCGACGGTGCGGCGCAGCGCCTTCACGTCCCGGACGGCGTCCACCCCGTGCACGGTCACCTCCCCGGCGACGACGTCGGCCAGCCCGGCGATCGCGCGGGCCAGCGTGGACTTGCCGGAGCCGTTCTCCCCGATCACCGCCACACGCGGGGCCGTGAGGGTGAGGTCCACGCCGTCGAGGAGCACGACGACGCCCTCGGGGCCGTCGGCCTCGACGCGGACGCCCGTGAGGGTGACGGAACGGTCCGGGCTCATCGGAAGGCGCGGGGGTAGGCCTTCCACAGGCCGACGATGAGGATGACGGCCACGACGAGCTTGATCAGGTCACCGGGCACGAACGGGGCCATGGAGAGGACGGCGGCGCCGAACTCCATCCCGGCGATCCCGACGAAGCCGAGCACGCCGAAGAAGTAGACCATCACGACGCCGCCGATCAGCCCGGCGACGGCCGCGCCGAGCGCGACCCGTCCGGCGCCGAGGCCGGGGCGGGCCCGGGAGGTGAGGGCCCAGAAGATCAGGCCGACGATCAGCGCGGACGGGATCCAGCCGAGGATGAAGCCGGCCGTCGGGCCGGCGAACACGCCCAGGCCGCCGCGGCCGCCGCTGAGCAGCGGCAGGCCGAGCGCCACGAGGCCGGCGAACAGCGCCATCGAGGCGGCCCCGCGCCACGGGCCGAGGATCACACCGGCCAGGATCACGGCGATGTTCTGCAGCACGATCGGGGCGGGCACACCGGCGACGGCGATCGGCGGCACCAGACCGAGGACGGCCATCAACGCGGTCATGACGGCGATGCGCGCGAGGCTGCCGCCGGCGGAACCGCGACGGGGGCGGCGGCCGGTGTCGGCGGGGCGGTCCGCCGTCGTGGTGGCCGCGGGGCGGACGTGGCCGTCATGGGACGAGGGCACGGAAGTGCTCATGGAGGGACTCCTGGTGCGGAAGCGAGTGCGATGGGGCGCTCAGCCGAGGCGCTGGGCGCATGGCGAGTGCCCGACGAGTTGAACAGTGTTCAGGAGTCTACTGCAGGGGCGGAGGTGTGGGCGGCCGGGATGCGCTCCCGGGCGACGGTGCGCGGAGTGACGCCGAGGCTGGGGTCGGTGTCGAGATGCAGCGAAGATTTCACAAAAGCGCAAATATGTTTCATACACGGTCGAGTGCCTCCACCCTTGACATGACCCGTGGAAGCTGTCGAGATGCAGGGAAGATTTCACAAACGCGCAAATATGTTTCATATACCGACGAGTGCATCCACCCTTGAAGTGACCCCTGGGGACCGCGTCTCACATCCGCCCCGCGCAGGGAAGCCCTTCCGTGGTTCTCTGATGCCATGGTCAAGCCCCTCGTGATGGTGTAGCGGTCTGATCCTTCATGGGGGTCAGGCGCTGAGGCCGAGGGTGAGTTCGGTGTCGGGGTCCACCTCGTCTCCGGTGTTGGTCACGGTGGTGAGCCTGCAGCGGGCCAGGACTTCGAGACCGAGGTAGCGTCGACCCTCGGCCCATTCATCGGTCTGCTCGGCCAGCACCGCACCCACGAGCCTGACGATGGCCGCCCGGTTGGGGAAGATGCCCACCGCGTCGGTGCGACGGCGGATCTCCCGGTTGAGCCGCTCGGCCGGGTTGTTCGACCAGACCTGCATCCAGACGTCCTTCGGGAACGTGGTGAAGGCCAGGATGTCCGCCCGGGCGGCGTCGAGGTGCTCAGCCACGGTGGGCAGCTTCTCGCTCACGTAGTCCAGGAGCCGGTCGAACTGCGCGTGCACGCTGGCCGCATCGGGCTGGTCATAGACCGAGTGCAGCATGGCTTTCACGGCCGGCCACATGTTCTTCGGGGTGATGCCCATCAGGTTCGCCGCGTAATGGGTGCGGCAGCGCTGCCACGTCGCTCCGGGCAGGTTCGCCGCGATGGCGTCCTTGAGTCCAGTGTGGGCGTCAGAAGTGACCAACCGGACCCCGGCCAGGCCGCGGGCGACCAGGTCGGCGAAGAACTCGTTCCACGCCGCCCCGGTCTCCGAGGTGGCGACCCGCAGGCCCAGGACCTCGCGGTGGCCGTCAGCGTTGACCCCGGTGGCCAGCAGCACCACGGCGTTGACCACGCGCCCGCCCTCGCGGACCTTCATGCTCAGCGCATCGGCGGCCACGAACGTGAACGGGCCGGCCACCCCGAGCGGGCGGTGGCGGAAGGCCTCGACCTGCTCGTCGAGCTCGGTGGCCATCCGGGAGACTTGGGACTTGGACAGGGCGTTGACGCCCAGAGTCTTGACCAGCTTGTCCATCCGTCGGGTCGAGACCCCGGCGAGGTAGCAGTCAGCGACCACGGTGATCAGCGCCGACTCCGCTCTCTTCCTGCGTTCAAGTAGCCAGTCCGGGAAGTACGTGCCCGATCTGAGC